>NZ_JBJMQP010000029.1:0-61940 GCF_045802625.1 Hyalangium sp.
ACCGCTTCGGCATGCAGGGGGTCACTCTGGAGATCCCCGGTGGGCTGGTGGAGCCGGGAGAGGATCCGGCGGTGGCGGCGGCGCGGGAGCTGGAGGAGGAGACGGGCTACGTGGCGGGCCGGGTGGTGCCGCTGGGCTCGGTGCACCCCAACCCGGCGCTGCAAGCCAACCGGTGCCACTCGTTCCTGGCGCTGGACTGCGTGAAGCGCCACGAGGGCCGGCAGGACCACGGCGAGGACATCACCGTGGAGCTGTTCCCTCGCGCGGAGGTGCCTCGACTCATCCTCGAGGGGAAGATCACCCACTCGCTGGTGGTGGTGGCCTTCTTCCTGGAGCGGCTGCGCGCTGAGGCTCCCAAGTAGCTGAGCGTTCCTGCATGCTGGAGGCATGAGCAGAGCTCCTTCGTGGGTGCGCCTGGCCCTACCTTCCCGCAAAGCAGACGGCGACACCCGCCTGCTGAAGAACAAGGCCCAATTGGACGCGAATGGCGACCCCGTATTCGACAAAAGCCCAGGCAACGGTCCCAGGTTCCTCCTCGACGGCACGCTGATCAAGCGATACGTGCCGCCAAGTGTGAGCTTTCCGTAGAAGACAGGGACCGATGGAAGATGGCACTCAAGATAGATGTAGCGCAGATTCGCGATGAGTTGGTGAAGGCTTTCAGATTCGGAGAAGAGGCCCGAGTGCGCGAACTGATACCGCAACTGGGCAGCGGACCCAAACAGGTGAGGGCCGAGCTGGAAGCCATGCTGAGGAATGAGGATTCTCTCGTGAGACAGGCGGCAGCGTTTGGCCTAGGTGAGTTAGGCGGAGCAGCAAGCGTCAGGCGATTGGAGGAACAGCTCACCATCGAAGAAGCACGCGGGAGTTATGGCGGCGACGCTGTCATAGAGGACATCGTCCGGGCGCTAGGGCGCATTGAGGGAGCGAGTGCACGAACTCCTCTGGTCCGCAGACTGGAGCGACTGGCGGCCACGCCCCAGCCCGAACCCTCGGATGTTATCTGGTTGGCACGCGCCCTCTGGAAACGACGACACTCCGATATGCTCCCTGTCGTCCGGCGCAGCCTGGAAACAATTTCGCTGCCTGCGCCCCATGGGTTGCATGGGTTGTTGCCATTGCTGGAAAAGTCTCCAGCCGATCTGGATGCATGGGCGCGCGACCCAATGGTTCCTATTGCCCATAAGATCGAAGTGCTCGTGGTGCTTGAGGAGGATGTCCCGGATACGCTGATACCGATCCTGCCCGCGTTCATCTCCACAGCCGAAGCATTGAGCGAACCATCGTTGCGCCAGAGTCGCGACGAGACCTACTACTGTGAGCACTTGCTTCGCCTGCTGCTCGCGGATCGTGAGCGCCTGCTGCCCGCGCTCCCGGCGAACGCCCGTTCGGCGGCGCGCACCGTCGCGCGCAGACTCATCACTGTGACCTTTCCCAATCCGTCTACTGCAGCCGCAGTCGTGCTGGGAATTATCGGGCGTCCCGAGGATGCGGTCTTCCTGGAAGCCCACTGTCCAGAGTACCCGACCCTGGCCAAGGTCTTTCGTGACGCCGCGCAGGCGCTACGAGCCCTCCACTGAGTTGCGCTGAGTGGAGGGCTCCGCCAGCGTGCCCCGCTACGGCGCCGGGGCCGGTTCGCAGCCGCAACCGCACGCGTCGAAGAACGCCTGTTCCCCCGTGTTGCACATGAACCGGAGCGTCGCGCACTGCGTGGGATCCTGCGAGACGTAGCGCCGGTTCGGATCCTGGTAGTTGCAGGCGGCCTTCGCGGGCTGGCACCCGCAGCCACAATCGTTGAAGAACGCCGTGTAGCCCTCGGAGCACCGGACGTCGGTCGCCGCGCACTTGTCGGGCTCCCGCGAGACGTAGCTCAGCCGCGGATCCTGGTCGTCTTCACACTTGGGCTTCTTGTCCTTGTCCGGCTCGGCGCAGATGCCGCCGCAGTCGCGCCCACCCGCGTTCGGATCGCAGTCGTCGTTCGGATCATCCACGCAGAGGAGGCCCTCGGGGCACGGGATGTTGGCGAAGCCTCCGCAGAACTGCCCCTCCCCCGGCTTCTTCTCCTTCGTCGCATTGGTATCGGAGAAGGCCACGCTCTCCTGAGCAGCCTCGGCGTCCGTAGAACATGCCATCTGCTCGGCAGCCCCCAGGCACAGCAGTCCTAGCGCCAGCAATCGAATGGACATGAAATCCCCCTTTCAGCCGCGTGAGATGGCCCTCCGGGGGGGCATCCGGAAGGGGGGAGGCAAGCGGACAGCCTCTCCTCCGGGAGCCTCCCCCCCCACCCTCTCGGCAGGCTCCCGCCGCGCAGGTCTTGCGCCCTCGCGCACCCCTTGCGCACCCGGGCTGCCTTTCCGCTGGCGCTCCCAGCGCGAGGGCCGCTGGCTCGGAACATGAAGGAAGGGGCTCTCTCTTGCCCTCCCTGGAGCCCCCGACATGAATGCTGCGCCATCCCCGGGCTCCCACGCGTATGTTCTCCCGAGCCCCATGGCGCAAGGACTCGACACAGAGGAGGCGGCTCGCCGCCTGCGGGAGTATGGCCCGAACGAGATCCACCGGGCGGCCGCTCGGCCGCGCTGGCGCGTCTTCCTGGAGCAGTTCCGCTCGCCAATGATCGGCTTGCTGCTGGCCGCCTGTGCCGTCTCCGCGCTGCTGGGCGAGCACGCGGATGCCATCGCCATTGGCACCATCGTCGTGCTCAACGCGATCATCGGCTACGCCCAGGAGTTCAAGGCCGAGCAGGCGCTGCTGGCCCTGCGCTCGCTCACCGCGCCTCGGGCCCGCGTCCAGCGCGATGGGTTCCCCGTGGTCCTGCCCGCGGCGGAGATCGTCCCTGGGGACGTGCTGCTCCTGGAGGCGGGGGATGTGGTGGCCGCGGACGCGCGCCTCGCGGAGGCCCACTCCCTGGCGACGAACGAGGCTCCCCTCACGGGCGAGAGCGTCCCGGTGGACAAGTCCACGCAGCCAGTGCCTCAGGACACTCCGCTCGCGCAGCGCACGAACCAGGTGTTCCTGGGGACGGCGGTGGCGCGCGGCACGGGCCTGGCGGTGGTGACAGCCACGGGCATGCGGACGGAGCTGGGCCACATCGCCCACCTGCTGGCCTCAGCGGAGGAGACGGAGACGCCGCTGCAGCGGAGGCTCACCCGGGTGACGAAGACATTGCTGCTCGCCTGCGTGGGCATCGTGCTGCTGGTGGGGGTGCTGGGGCTGCTGCGCGGCATGGGCTGGCTGGCGGTGCTGCTCTCCTCCATCTCGCTGGCGGTGGCGGCCGTGCCCGAGGGCCTTCCAGCGGTGGTGACCATCGCGCTCGCGATGGGCGTCCAGCGGATGGCGGCCCGGCACGCGCTGGTGCGCCGGCTCCAGGCGGTGGAGACGCTGGGCTCGGCGACGGTGGTGTGCACCGACAAGACGGGCACGCTCACCACCGGCGTCATGAAGGTGCGCGAGCTGTGGGGAGCCGACGAGCAGGCCCTCCTGAGGACGGCGGCGTCATGCAGTGACGCCTCCCTCGGGCCGGAAGGAAAAGAGGGCACGGGAGACCCCACGGAGCTGGCCCTGCTGCGAGCGGCAGCGGAGCGAGGCCTCCGGAGAGAGGACCTCGAGCGCGAGCACCCCCGCGTGGCCGTGCAGCCCTTCGACTCGGACCGCAAGCGCATGTCCGTGCTGCGCTCGGATGGAGTGCTCTCCGTGAAGGGCGCACCCGAGGTGCTGTTCTTGCTCTGCCGCCAGGGTACCGAGGGCGCCCGCGAGGCAGCCGAGGCCATGGCGTCGCGAGGCCTCCGGGTGCTGGCGGTGGCACGGGGCTCGGGCCCCGAGGAGGCCCGGCTCGAGCTGCTGGGCCTGGTGGGGATGGCGGACCCTCCCCGCCCCGAGGCGGTGGAGGCGGTAGCGGCGGCGCGGGCGGCGGGAGTCCGCACGGTGATGATCACAGGAGATCACCCGGTGACGGCGCTGGCCATCGGGAAGGAGCTGGGCATCGTGCGCGAGGGAGAGGATCCCTCCGAGCTCATCCACGCCCGTGTCACCGCCGAGGAGAAGCTGCGCATCGTCCGCCGGTGGAAGGAGCGCGGCGAGGTGGTGGCGATGACGGGGGATGGCGTGAACGACGCGCCCGCGCTGCGCGAGGCGCACATCGGCATCGCCATGGGGCGCACGGGCACCGAGGTGACGCGCGAGGCGGCGGACATCGTCCTCACGGATGACAACTTCGCCACCATCATCGCCGCCATCCGCGAGGGCCGCGCCATCTACGAGAACATCCGCAAGACGCTGGTGTACCTGCTGGTGGGCAACGTGGGCGAGCTGCTGGTGATGTTCATCGCCTCGCTGGTGGGCCTGCCGCTGCCGCTGGTGCCGCTCCAGCTCTTGTGGATCAACCTCGTGACGGACAGCCTGCCGGCGCTCGCGCTGGTGATGGATCCGGCCCGCGCGGAGCTGCTGGAGGATCCTCCTCGCCGCCCGGACGAGCCGATGCTTGGAGCGGCGCAGTGGCGCACCATCCTGGTGGTGGGCTTGATCGAGGCCTCGGTGGTGCTCGGCGTCTTCCTGTGGGCCAATCCCTCGGTGTACCTGGAGCGAGCCCGGGCGCTGGCCTTCTCCACGCTCATCTTCGCGGAGCTGATGCGCTCGTTCGCCGCGCGGAGCTCCACTCGCCTCTTCTGGGAGGTGGGCGCCTTCACCAACCGGGTGCTGCTCGGCGTCATCACCGTCTCCGTCCTGCTCCAAGGCGCGCTCTACCTCTTCCCTGCCGTACGGGGCCTCTTCGAGCTGGCCCCCCTGGGATGGCTGGATCTGGCGCTCGTGTTCGCGCTGGGGCTCATTCCGGTGACGGCCCTGGAGCTCGCCAAGCTGCTGCGCCGCTGGTTCCGCTCCCGCCCGGCGCACTGAGCCCGGCGGGGTTGCGCCGTCGCGCACTGAACGTCCTCGGCGTGTGTCTCCTGGCGAGCACTTCACTGAGAGCAAGGGGTCGGCAGTCCGGAGGGCCGTTCCTAGCTTGACTCTCAAGACCCCCACCGGAGCCAGCGTTCCATGATTGGGCTCGCAGAGACCTACCCGATGAGCGCAAGTGTGCCCCTCCCCGCAGTGCGACGGTGGGTCGTGTTCGAGCACACCGTCGAAGGACTCTTCCTCGTGGCCCTGCGCGGCCGGCTCTCGGCGGCGGCGGCGGCGAGCCTGCGCCGGACGGGGCTGGACCTGTCGAAGAAGCTCCTGCCGGCCTATCCCTTCGAGATCTGGAAGCAGTGCCTGGAGATCGCCGTCCGGGATCTCTACTCGCACCTGCCGCGGCCCGAGGCGTGGCGGCGGATCGGCCACGCCCTCGTGGAGGGCATGGCGCGGACGGTGATCGGCCGGGCGACGGCGGGAGTGGCGCGGCTGCTCGGGCCGCTCCGGGCGCTGCGGCGGCTGGAGGCCACCCTGAAGAGCGCGGACAACTACGTGGAGGCGCGCATCACCGAGCGCTCCGCCACCTGCCTCGAGGTGTCGATCAACGAGGTGATGGGCCAGCCCACCTACTACCAGGGCATCCTGGAGGCGAGCCTGGCCATGACGGGAGCCAAGGGAGGCCGGGTGGAGCTGCTCTCGTGCGAGGGCGGCGGCGCCACCTTCCGCGTGCAGTGGAGCCCGTAGCCCCGCTCAGCGCTTGGAGCCCTTGCGGCCGCGGTTCCAGGTGCCGGAGCGGCCACCGGACTTGTGCTCGAGCTGCACCTGCTCGATGACCATGCCCCGATCCACGCTCTTGCACATGTCGTAGACGGTGAGGGCCGCCGCGCACGCCGCGGTGAGGGCCTCCATCTCCACGCCGGTGCGATCCACGGTGCGCACCTGGACGCGGACCTCCAGCCCGGCCTCGAAGGGCTCGAGCGTCACCTCCACGCCGGACAGCGCGATGGGGTGGCACAGCGGCACCACGTCCGGAGTGCGCTTGGCGGCCATGATCCCGGCGAGCCGGGCCGCGGCCAGCACATCCCCCTTCTCCACCTTGCCCTGCTGGATGCGCGCCAGCGTGGCGGGGAGCATGCGCAGGCGCGAGGTGGCCACCGCCACGCGCTCCGTCTTCTTCTTGCCCCCCACGTCCACCATCTTCACCGCTTCACCCCCTGGGCCACGGCGGCCAGCAGGTCCTCGACGATGTCCTCGGGATCCTCCAGGCCCACGGAGACGCGGATGAGGCTCTCGTGGATGCCGGCCGCGGCACGCTCCTCGGGAGTCATCCGGCGCGCGCTGGCGCTGGCCGCGTGCATGACGAGCGTGCACACGTCCCCGAGCGACGGCCCGGGCCGAGCCACCTTCAGCGCCTCCAGGAAGCGATAGCCCTCGGGCCGGCCCGCGCCTTTGATCTCGAAGGCGACCATGGGGCCGAAGCCGCCCTCCAGCACCTCGCGAGCCACGGCGTGATGGGGGTGCGAGGGCAGGCCCGGATAGAGCACGCGCTCCAGCAGCGGAGACTCCGCGAGCCGCCGGGCCACATGCGCGGCGTTCTCGAAGTGAGCCTTCATCCGCACGTGCAGGGTGCGCAGGCCGCGCTGGGTGAGCCACGCCTCGAAGGGCCCGAGCACATCTCCCGCCATCAGCCGCAGGGAGCGCAGCGGAGCCAGCCGCTCGCGCGAGCCGCTCACCGTGCCGGCCAGGGCGTCGCTATGGCCGTTGATCCACTTCGTGGCGGACTGGACGGCATAGTCCGCGCCCAGCGCGAGCGCGCGCTGCCCATAGGGAGACGGGAAGGTGGCATCCACCGCGAGCGTGGCCCCCACCTGCTTGCACGCCCTGGCCAGGGCGCGGAGGTCCGGCACGGAGAGCAGCGGGTTGGTGATGCTCTCGGCGAGCACATACTTGGGCCGCAGCTCGACGATTCGCTCGGGCGCCTTCGGATCGCTGAGGATGAGCGCGTGCAGCTCCACGCCCGCGCGGGCACACAGCGTCTTGTACAGCAGGCGCGAGACGCCGTAGCCGTCCCCGGGCATGACAATGCGGTCCCCGGCCTTGAGGTTCTGCACCTCGAAGACAGCCCGAAGCGCCGCCATACCGCTGGCGTAGGAGACGCACGCCTCGGCGCCCTCGAGCGCCGCCACGGACTCCTCCAGCAGCGCGGTGTTCTGGGCGCTGATGCGTGAGTAGACGTAGTCCTTGCCGTCCAGGGCCCCGTCCAGCTCCTCGCTGCTGTCGAACCAGCCCACGGTCGACATATGGATGGCGGGCACCAGCGGCTGGGATGTGCTACCCGCCAACCGGCTCCCCGCGTGTACCGCCACTGTCCTGGGATTCAGCCGCTTCTCGCTCATGGCTCTCGTCTGGAGGGGGGGGCTGGGGCTCACTCGCCCTGCTCGATCAGCCAGCGCTCGGCTTCGATGGCGGCCATGCAGCCAGTGCCCGCGGCGGTGATGGCCTGCCGGTAGACGCTGTCCTGCACGTCTCCGCAGGCAAACACGCCGGCGATGTTGGTCCGGGTGCTGCCCGGCTCCGTCTTCAGGTAGCCGTTCTGGTGCGTCTCCAGCACGCCCTGGAAGAGCTGGGTGTTGGGCACATGGCCGATGGCGACGAACAGGCCCGTGGCCTTGAGCAGCTGCGTGTCGTTCGTCTTCATATTGCGCACCACCGCCCCCGTCATCCCCTTCTCGTTGCCGAGCACCTCGTCCACCACGCTGTTCCACATGACGGAGATCTTCGGGTTCTTCAGCACGCGCTCCTGCATGATCTTCGAGGCGCGGAAGGTGTCCCGGCGGTGCAGCAGGGTGACGTGGCCGACGATCTTCGCCAGGTACGTGGCCTCCTCCATGGCGGTGTCGCCGCCGCCCACCACCAGCACGTCCTGCTTCTTGAAGAAGGCGCCGTCACACGTGGCGCAGGCGGACACGCCCCGGTTCTTGAAGGTGTCCTCGCCCTTGACGCCCAGCCACTTGGCGCTGGCGCCCGTGGCGATGATGACCGTCTCCGAGCGGTAGCTCACGCTCTCGCCCTGGATGAGGAAGGGGCGCGAGGACAGGTCCACCTTGACGACATTCTCCATGTGGATGCGGGTGCCAAAGCGCTCGGCCTGCTTCTGGAAGCGCTCCATGACCTCGGGGCCTGTAATCCCCTCGGGGAAGCCCGGGTAGTTCTCCACGTCCGTGGTGATCATGAGCTGGCCGCCGGGCACCCGCTGCGGGTCCTCGAGCGTGGGCCCGCCCGCGAACATCACCGGCTCCAGGTTCGCGCGAGCCGCATAGATGGCCGCGGTGTAGCCCGCAGGTCCCGAGCCAATGATGGTCACCTTGTTGATCTTCTCGTCCGCCACGGCTGTAGCTCCTCTCGGAAGGGGGCCGGAAAGTACCAGAGCGCCCGGAGCGCGTGGTACGAAGGTGCTCCATGGATGCCTCCTTCCTCAAAAAGGTTGCGCTCTTCGAGGGCTTGACCCAGGGCCAGCTCGCCAAGGTGGCCTCCATCGCCCAGCCCCAGCAGTTCGAGGCCGGCGCCTTCATCTTCCGCGAGGGAGACACAGGTCAGGAGATGTATGTCATCGCCGAGGGGCGGGTGCGCATCTCCAAGAACGTGCCGGGGATTGGCGAGGAGGCGCTCGCCATCCTGGAAAAGGGCCAGTATTTCGGGGAGATGGCGGTGATTGATGACCACCCGCGCTCGGCGGACGCCATCGCCCACACGGGGTGTACGGTCTGGGCGATTGAGCGCTCGAAGCTGGACCAGCTGATGTTCACGGACAAGGAGCTGGCCTACGTGCTGCTGTGGACCTTCGTCCGCACGCTCTCCGGGCGGCTCCGGGAGACGGGCGACAAGATCAAGGCGTTCTTCGCCATCTCGCGCTTCTGAGCGGCCTGCGCCATGCTGGGCGAGCAACCCGCCTCGGAGGCGTCCATGCCCGACACCTATCGCATCGCGCGGCTCCCCATCCGGCTGCGCGGCTTCATCTCGCCGGACACGAACTCGCAGTTCGAGGGCTTCGTCGAGCCGGGCGACTACTTCGTGCTCGAGGAGAAGCCGGGCTTCCCCACTCCGGACACGGACTACGCGCGGCTCGAGGTGCCCACCCTGGGCGCCCTGGACACGTGGATCTGCGTGCGCTCCAGCGCCCAGCGGTTCGCGGAGCTTCGCGATGAGGACAAGCCGCCCCCGGCCGTGCGGCTGCCCTTCGACACCGAGCCGCTCGCCGTGGACGAGGGGCGGCTGACCACCCTGCTGGCGGACTTCCGGGACTACCGCTACGAGCTCGACGAGCCGCGCTACCCGTGGCCGCTGCCGAACATCCGCCTGCCGGTGGCGCCGCCCCAGGTCAACAACTGCTGCACGTTCGCCGAGGCGCTGACGGTGAAGGCGTTCGCCGACGCGCACGGCTCGGCCTTCACGTGGGATGCCACCCGCCACCGGCAGATGATGATCTCCTCCACGGAGGACTACTTCTCGCCGACGACGGCCGCCATCGAGAGCGGGATGGCCCTCCACGCGCCGAGCCCGGAGGTGCCGCCGCACCCGTGGACGATGATTCAAGGCTGGCGCAACCAGTGGCGCGACGGGCACACCTTCCTGATCGTCGACCACCACCCCGAGACGGACAAGGTGCTGATCCTCGAGTCCAACTGCGCCCATGGGCTCGACGGCGTCGGCTACCGGGGCATTGGCAACCTGCGCGACAAGGGGCTCCAGCCGCCCGCGAAGTGGTGGACCCTGGACAGCGTGTGGACGTGGCGCAAGGTCCGCACCACGTACCTCTTCCGGCAGCAGGCCTGGCTCAAGGTCAAGAACCGCAAGCTGTCCGGGCTCGAGGGCGCTCCCCGCTGAGCAAGGGCCATGAACCCGCTCTGGATGCTCGAGACGCCCTCCCCGCCCGCGGATGCTCGCATCCAGTACGGGGAGAAGGCACACCAGTTCGGGGACCTGCGCCGGCCTCGTGGCCCCGGTCCCCACCCAGTCGTTGTCATGGTGCACGGGGGCTTCTGGCGTGCCCGGTATGATCTGGAGCACGTGGGCCACCTGTGCGCGGACCTCGCGCGGCGCGGCTACGCCACCTGGAGCCTCGAGTACCGGCGCGTTGGCCACGAGGGCGGAGGGTGGCCGGGCACTTTCGAGGATGTCGCTCGGGGCCTGGACTTCCTGCGCACCCTGGCGGGATCCCACCCGCTGGATCTGTCACGCGTGGTGACCATGGGGCACTCCGCGGGAGGACACCTGGCGCTCTGGCTCGCCGCGCGTGCGCGCCTCCGCCCGGGAGAGCCGCTCCACACCTCGGAGCCGTTCATACCTCGCGGCGTGGTGGCGCTCGCCGGCGTGGTGGACCTCGAGCGAGGCCACGCGCTGCGGCTGAGCCATGACATCGTGACGGAGTTCCTCGGAGGCTCGCCCACCCAGGTGCCCGAGCACTACCGCCTCGGCTCTCCCGCCGCGCTCGCGCCGCTCGGAGTGAGACAGGTCCTCATCCACGGCACCGAGGACGACACCGTCCCCTTCTCCCTCAGCGCCGGCTACCACGCCCGCGCGGCGGCGCTCGGGGATGACGTGCGGCTCATCCCGCTCCCAGGCGCCGGCCACTTCGAGCCCATCAACCCGCTGGCGAAGGAGTGGCCCCAGGTGGTGCAGGCCGTCTCCTCGCTGCTGTGAGCGCCCCGGCGCGCCTCAGAAGCCCTTCATCCACCCGCCATCAATGGCGATGGACTGGCCGGTGATGTAGCCCGCGCGATCCGAGGCCAGGAACGTCACCAGCGCGGCCAGCTCCTCCGGGCGGCCCAGCCGCTTGGCCGGGATCTGCGCCGTCATCTGCGCCAGGGGGAGCTTGAACTCCCGCAGGCGCTCGGTGTCGTGGTAGCCGGGCAGCACGGAGTTGACGGTCACGCCGTGCTCGGCCAGCTCGAGGCTCGAGGTCTTCGTGAGCGCCAGCATTCCGGCTCGGAAGCCGCTGGAGATGCTGAGCCACGGCTGGGGCTCGCGTGCGTACACCGAGGTGAGGAGGATGATGCGGCCCCACTTGCCCTGCTTCATCACCGGGGCGGCGGCGCGGATGGCCTCCACGGCGCTCATCCACAGGCTCTGGAAGCCCTCCTGCCACTGCTTGTCGGTGACCTCCAGGATGCCGCCCGACGGCGGGCCGCCGGTGTTGATGACGAGGATGTCCAGGCCCCCGAGCGCCTCCTTCACCTTGTCCACCACGCTCTGGGTGGCCCCCGGCATGGAGAGATCCGCCGCGACTCCGAGCGCGGCGCCCATGTTCGCGGCGGCGGCGCGGATCCGCTCCTCGCTGCGCGAGCAGAGCGCCACCCGCGCCCCCTCCCTCACCATCTCCGAGGCCACGGCGAACCCCAGCCCCGCCGAGGCCCCCAGCACCAGGGCCCGCTTACCCTTCAAGCCTAAATCCATCCGAGTGCTCCTCTACGAAGGGAACGAGCCGCTCGCGGACGAGCCGGGCAGCGCGATCCAGATCCACTTCCTCCGCGCGGGAGAGGCCCTCGGACAGCTCGGACACAATCCCTCCGGCGATGGAGCCCACCTCGTACGCCAGGCGATACGGCACGCGGCTGAAGCTCACCAGAGTATAGCGGCTGAGGAACTGTCCCGGGAACGCGTTGAGCAGCAACTTCTCCACCTGCTTCTCCAGCAGGAAGCGCGGGTTGGCGGTGCTGTCGCGCATCTCGATGAAGTTCTCCACGGCCATGTCGGCGATGGCGTCCGCGTTGGACTTGCGCAGGCGGAAGAACTCGGAGAAGGCCTCCTCCCAGCGCGAGTGGCGCGAGAGCAGCCCATCGAGCACCCCGCAGTCCTCGAAGCCGCAGTTCATCCCCTGCCCGAAGAAGGGGACGATGGCATGCGCCGCGTCTCCCAGCACCAGCGCCCGGCCGCCCACATGCCACGGCTCGCTCTTCACGGTCACCATGGACCCGGTGGGGTGGTGGAAGAAGTCGTGGGTGAGTTCGGGGATAAGTGGGAGGGCGTCCGGGAACTTCTCCTGGAAGAAGGCGGAGACCTTCCCGGGAGAATCCAGCGACGCGAAGCTCACCGGCCCCTCGAAGGGCAGGAAGAGCGTGCAGGTGAAGCTGCCATCCTCGTTCGGCAGGGCGATCAGCATGAACGAGCCCCGCGGCCAGATGTGCAGCGCGTGCTTCTCCATGCGGAAGGAGCCGCCCGGGCCCGCGGGAATGGTGAGCTCCTTGTAGCCGTGGCTGAGCAGCTCCTGGGTGGACTGGTAGCCCGGCCGCCGGGCCATCTCCTGCCGCACCGCCGAGCCCGAGCCATCCGCTCCGAGCAGCACCGTGGCGCGCTCCTCGCGGGTGGCGCCGCTCGCCTCGTCCAGCACGGAGAGCGCGCCCGAGTCGAAGTCCACGTGCTGGAGGCGCTGCTTGAAGCGGATGCGGACCCGGCCAGTGCCCTCGGCGTGCGTCATGAGGTACTGGTTGAGCCAGGCCCGGGAGATGCTGTTGATGTGCTGCGAGTCATCCTTGCCGTAGGGCTGCAGCGCCAGCGCTCCGGACACGGGGTGGATCATCCGCCCGCGCATGGGGATGGCGTGCCGCCGGGCCTCTTCCTCCAGCCCCACCTGCCGGAGCGCATACAGCCCCCGGGCGGAGATGGCGAGGTTGATGGAGCGTCCGGCGTCCACTGTCTCCCGCCGCATGTCGGGCCGCCGCTCGAGCACCTCCACCTGGAAGCCGCGCCGAGCCAGGAACAAGGCCATCAGCGAGCCGACGAGGCCCGCTCCAGCCACGGTGACGGTCTGGGTCCGATCAATCTCGTGCATGGTCCTCGAGGATCCTCACGAAGCGGTACACATCGAGAAAGCTGCAGTAGAGGGGAGCAGGGGCGGCGCGGATGACGTCTGGCTCGCGGAAGTCACAGAAGGCGCCGGCCTCGGTGAGCCGGGCCAGCAGCTTCCGGGGCTCCTTGCGGAAGCGCAGCGAGAGCTGCGAGCCGCGCTGCTTCATGTCCCGAGGCGTGACGATGCGGACGATCCCCGGCGGGAGCCTGTCGAGCAGGAACTCCAGGTAGCGGGTGAGCAGGTCGCCCTTGAGGCGGAGCGCGGGCATCGTCGCCTGATCGAACAGCTCCATGGACGCGCGCAGCGCCGCGAGCTGGAGGATGGGCGGGTTGGACAGTTGCCACCCCTCGGCGCCTGGCAGCGGCACGAAGTTGGGCCCCATCTCGAAGCGCGTGGTCTTGTCGTGGCCCCACCAGCCCTCGAAGCGGGGGATGCCCGGCATGTGGGCGTGGCGCTCGTGGACGAAGACGCCGCCCAGCGTCCCCGGGCCACCGTTGAGGTATTTGTACGAGCACCACACGGCGAAGTCCGGCCCATCGTCATGCAGCGACAGCAGCAGGTTGCCGGCGCCGTGCGCCAGATCGAACCCCACGCGGCAGCCCCGCTCGTGCGCGGCGCGGGAGATGGCCTTCATGTCGTAGGCCTGGCCGGTGAGGTAGTTCACGTTGCCCATCAGCACGAGGGCGATCTCCGGCCCGCGCCGATCGAGGGTGTCGAGGATGTCCTCCAGCCGCAGCGTGTCCTCGCCGGGGCGTGGCTCCAGGCGAATGATGGCCTCGTTCGGATCAAAGCCGTGGAAGCGCGCCTGCGAGGCCACCGCGTACTGATCCGACGGGAAGGCGCCGCCCTCGATGAGGATGCGGAAGCGCTCACGCGTGGGGCGGTAGAAGGACACCATCATCAGGTGGAGGTTCACCGAGAGGGTGTTCATCACCACCACCTCGAGAGGCAGGGCGCCCACCAGGCGCGCCGTCTGTCCGGTCAAGGTCTCGTGGTAGGGCAGCCACGGGTGGCGGGCGTGGAAGTGGCCCTCCACACCGAACCGCTCCCAGTCCTCCAGCTCCTCCATGACGTACTGCCGTGTCTTGCGAGGCTGGAGCCCCAGCGAGTTGCCCACCATGTAGACGACGGGCTCGCCATCCTTGCGCCGGGGGAAGAGGAACTCGTCCCGGAAGTGGCGCAGGGGGTCCTCGGCATCCATGCGCCGGGCGAAGGCCTCGCCCTCCTCGAAGTGCACCGCGACAGGATTCATCATGAACCGAACTCCTCGCGCGAGCGCCCGAGCCACTCAAGCGCATTGCGCCACAGGAGCCGCTCGCGAAGGGAAGGCTCCAGGTCCGTCAGGGACTCGATCAGGGTGCCCGGACGGTCCTCGCCGAGCGGGAACGGGTAGTCACTGCCGAGCGCCACCTTCTCGGAGCCGAACAGCTTCACGATGAAGCGCAGCGTGTCCGCGTCATGGACGAGCGAGTCCACCCAGAACCGCCCGAGGTAATCGCGTGGCGGCACCTTGTTGTCCACGGCGACCAGATCCGGCCGGGCGTCGAAGCCATGCTGGAGGCGGCCGAACGTCCCGGGGAACGCGCCACCGCCGTGAGCGAAGGCGAGCCGCAGCCGGGGCAGCCGCTCCAGCGTGCCGGAGAAGATGAGCGTGGAGATGGCAATGGCCACCTCGGCGGGCATGCCCACCAGCCACGGCATCCAGTACTTCTCCGTCCGCGCGCCGCCGAGCATGTCCCACGGGTGGACGAACACCGCCGCGCCCAGCTCCGCCGCGGCCTCGAAGAACGGGAAGAGCGCGGGGTCTCCCAGGTTGGTGCCGTTGACGTGCGAGCCGATCTGCACCCCGGCCAGCCCCAGCTCGCGCATGCAGCGCTCCAGCTCGCGCACGGCCAGCGGGACGCTCTGCAAGGGCACGGTGCCCAGCCCGGCGAAGCGGCGAGGGCTGCCGCGCACCACCGAGGCCAGGTGATCATTGAGGAAGCGGGATAGATCCAACCCGTGCTCGGGCTTGGTCCAGTAGCTGAACATCACTGGCACGGTGGAGAGCACCTGGAGGGAGACTCCCGCCGCATCGCACTCCTTCAGGCGCAGCGCCGGGTCCCAGCAGTTGCTCTCGATCTCACGGAAGAACTTCCCATCATCGCGCAGCATCCGAGCCCGGCACGGCGCGTGGTGCTCCAGGGTGATGAACCCGCCATAGCCATAGCGCTCGGCGAAGCGAGGCAGCTCGGCGGGGAGCAGGTGCGTGTGGATGTCGATCTTCACTTGCCGCCGCTCCGAGTCATCTGGAAGCCGCACTGCTTGCAGGTGCAGTGCGCGAGATCGCTGTAGAAGCGATCGAACACGGGCGGCAGCTGCGTGACGATGTCGCTGACGTGGAGGAACTCCTCGTACAGCTTGCTGTCACACCGGGGGCAGAACCACGCGAAGCCGTCCAGCTCGTGGGGCTGGCGCCGCCGCTCGATGACCAGACCCACCGAGCCCGCGGGCCGCTGCGGCGAGTGCGGCACCTTCGGAGGCAGCAGGAAGATGTCGCCCTCGCGGATGGGCAGATCGCGCGGCTTGCCGTCCTCGATGATGCGCAGGTTGATGTCGCCCTCAAGCTGGTAGAAGAACTCCGCGCTCTCGTCGATGTGGAAGTCGGTGCGCGAGTTCGGCCCGCCCACCACCATCACGATGAACTCCTGATCCTTCCACACCAACTGGTTGCCCACCGGCGGCTTGAGCAGGTGGCGGTGCTCATCGATCCACTTCTTGAAGTTGAAGGGCGGCAGCAGGGCCATGGCTCAATCTCCGATGGTGGCGATGCACTTCAGTTCGATGGCGATGGGCGTGGGCAAGGCGTTGATCTCCAGCGTGGTGCGGCACGGCGGGTTCTGGCTGAAGTACTGCGCCCACAGCCGGTTGTAGATGGGGAAGTCCGCCTTCATGTTCGTGAGGTAGACGGTGACATCCACCAGCTTGTCCCACGACGAGCCCGCCTCCTCGAGGATGTAGCGCACGTTGCGGAACACCGAGTGACACTGCGCCTCGATGTCATAGGAGACGATGTGGCCCTGGGCATCCAGCTCCACGCCGGGGATCTTCTTGGAGCCGCGCTCGCGAGGCCCCACGCCCGACAGGAACAGGAGGTTTCCCACGCGCCGGGCATGGGGATAGAGGCCCACCGGCTCGGGGGCCCGCTTCGAGTCGATCCGCTCGTCCTGGCTCATAGCTTCACGCACACATTCTTGGGCTCGGTGAAGAAGCGCAGCGCCTCGAGGCCGCCCTCGCGCCCCACTCCCGAGTCCTTCACGCCACCAAACGGCGTGCGCAGATCCCTCAGCATCCAGCAGTTGATCCAGACGATGCCGCTGTGCAGCTTCGCGGCGAAGCGGTGGGCCCGGCTCAAGTCCTTCGTCCACACGCTGGCGGCCAGCCCGTAGTTGGTGGAGTTGGCCCAGGCGAGCACCTCCTCCTCCTTCTCGAAGGGAGTGAGGGTGGCCACCGGGCCGAAGATCTCCTCCTGGTTGGTGCGGCACTCGGGCCCGAGCCCCTCCACGAGCGTGGGCTCCACGAACCAGCCGTTGCGGCACCGGCCCTCCAGCTTCGCGCGAGCGCCGCCGGCGAGGATGCGGCCCCCCTCCTTGCGCGACAGCTCGATGTAGCTCATCACCTTGTCGAAGTGCTGCTGGGAGACGAGCGCGCCCTGATCGGTGCCGGACTCGAGCGGATCGCCCACCTTGAGCGCCCGCGTGCGAGCCACGAGCGCCTCCTTGAAGCGCTCGTAGATGGGGGCCTGGACGAAGATGCGCGGACCACAGAGGCAGATCTGCCCCTGGTTGGAGAAGGACGAGCGCATGGTGGTGGCGAGCGCCTCGTCGAAGTCGCAGTCGGCGAAGATGACGTTGGGGTTCTTGCCGCCCATCTCCAGGGAGATCTTCTTGAAGAGGGGCGCGGCGGTGCGGGCGATCTCGGCGCCCACCCGGGTGCTGCCCGTGAAGGAGATGGCGCGGATCTCCGGGTGGCGGCTCAGGGCGGCGCCGACCTTGTGGCCCAGGCCGTGGACGATGTTGAGCACCCCAGGCGGCAGCCCCACGTCGCGGCACACCTGTGAGAGCAGGAAGGCCGTCATGGGCGTCACCTCGGAGGGCTTGGCCACCACGCAGTTGCCGATGGCGAGCGCGGGGGCGATCTTCCAGGTGAACAGGTAGAGCGGCAGGTTCCACGGCGAGATGCAGCCGACGACTCCGAGCGGCGTGCGCAGGGTGTAGTTGAGCGCCACGGAGTCGGTGGCGTGGGCCTCGCTGGAGAACTGGGTGGCCGCGTCCGCGAAGAACTCGAAGTTGAGGATGCTGCGCGGGATGTCCACGGAGGAGGCCACCGAGAGCGGCTTGCCGGTGTCGATGGACTCGGCGCGAGCGAACTCGGCGGCGCGGGTGCGGACGGTGTCGGCGATGCGCCGCAGCAGGCGGGAGCGATCGACGGCGGGCGTAGCGGCCCAGGCGGGGGAGGCGTGCGAGGCGGCCTCGACGGCGCGAGCGACATCGGTCTCATCCGAGTCGGGGACGTGGGCGTAGAGCTCGGCGGTGGCGGGCTCGGGCTTGTCGAGCCACTGGTGCGCGCTGGGGGCTACCAGCTCGCCACCGATGTAGTTGAGGACCTTTTGCACGGCGGACTCCTCCTCTGGCTGCCGAGCGGGCGGATAGCACGGGGGACTCGCCGGGTCACGGCTCCCCTGCCCTGCTCCGCACTGGATTTCACATAGAGGGCAGAAGCTGCTTGCGCTGTGCGGCGAGCAGCCTCGAAGCTCGGCCGCCCTGGCTCGTAGGGAGTAAGCACATGTCCATGACGGAACGGAATCATCAGGAGCTGGCCCGGCTGCTGGACCAGGCGCGGCTGGAGGCCCGGGAGGTTCCGCCGCTGACGCGGACGCACACGGACCTGCCGCTGAGAGACGCGTACGCCATCCAGGCCGAGGGCCTCCGGCTGCGCACGGCGCGAGGCGAGCGGGTGGTGGGCCTGAAGATGGGGCTGACGTCCGAGGCCAAGCGCAAGCAGATGAACCTGGACTCGCCGGTGTACGGAGTGCTCACGGACCGGATGCAGGTGCCGGCGGGCGGAGTGCTCCGGCTGCAGGGCTCCATCCACCCGAAGATCGAGCCGGAGATCGCCTTCCGCACCTCGCGCGAGCTGCGCGGGCGGATTACGCGGGAGCAGGCGCTGGAGGCGTGCCCGGTGGCGTTCGCGGCGATGGAGATCCTGGATTCACGGTACGTGGACTTCAAATACTTCTCGTTGCCGGACGTGGTGGCGGACAACTCGTCCTCGTCCATGTTCGTGCTGGGCCCCACGGAGCGGCCGACTCGCGAGCTGGACCTCAAGCAGCTCCCGATGTCGATGGAGGTGAACGGAGTGCAAGTGCAGTCGGCGCTCTCCAGCGCCATCTCGGGAGACCCGCTGATCTCGGTGGTGCAGCTGTGCGAGCTGCTGGATCAACGTGGAGAGTCACTCCCGGCGGGGAGCATCGTGCTCGCGGGCGCGGCCACGGCGGCCCACATGTTGAAGCCGGGGGATCAGGTCCGGCTCACGGTGGAGGGGCTGGGCAGCGTCTCCGTGTCCGTGGCAGCTTGAACCTCCGAACATAGCGTGCCATACCATACCGTGCACTCGCTTGACGGGGCCAAAACTCCCGTGGTGACGTGGAGGCTTGTGAGAGAGCGCCTCCCAATCACCCTGAGCATTCTGCTCATCGCCTGTGCGGTGCCAAGCCCGAATCCGAATGTCATACAGCCCAAACCCGGGGAAACGCTGACGAGTGTTCCGGGGCCCATGCCGAACTTTGGGCCGTTCGAGAGCGTTGGGGATGCCATCCTCGCTGCTTGCCCGGTTCTCATGCGTCAGCCACATGCGCTGATTCCTGTCCCAAAGACCGATCAGAACTTCAGCGTCTACTGGAGAACGGCGAGCGAATACTGCGCGTGGCTGTACTCCGTAGATGGTGAGCACGTAGACATGAGCCTGATGGCAGCCAGCCCCGTTCAAGACGACCCGTCAAAGCGGCGGTGTGACTTGCCGGCGCGAGTTGCTGACAGTCGCCATCCGGATGGCACCATTGCCTATCTCGTGATGCTCCATAATCACGCCTCCGGCGAGATTCTCTCGCCACTTGACCTCAACGCCATTGCTGAGATGGCAAGTATCCATGGAGCCACGACGCAGTTTATAGGGCAACAAATCTCGATCAGTATTGTTGCGTACTTTGGCCAAGAACGAGACGGGAAGCCGGAGTGTGCAGGCTTTTACCATTACGTACCGGCCCGCAGTGATGAGATAATGAGATACACGGTCGACAATGGACGCTTGACGAAGAAAGTCATAGCGCGTGTTGCTTGGTCAGACAAGGGAAAGCCGAGCATCCTGCTCATTGAGGAGCGGCCATGAAGGCAAACATCCTTTTGCTGCTGCCCATCGTCATAGCTCTGGGGTGTATTAGCCATCGCGATCGGTTTCAGCGTCAGGATTCGAGCATCCAGATGCTCAGCTATGACTCCATTACCGCGGGCGCACTCATCGATGGCCCTACGCTTCGGGCGCTCCAGGTTGCTGCCGACGATTTCTTCCCTTCTTGGAGCCTTCCACGCGCCTGCATCGATACGCCCGAGGCACACAGGTATTACGCCGTCAGGCGCGGTGAAATCATCTATGTGGCGATCCTCCAGGATCCCGGCTACTGCGGTCGCGCGTACTCCTCGCTCGACTCAGGAGTCAGGTACGCAATCAGCGTTGATGGCCGCATCCTCCGCCGTCTGCTCGATGGAGAGCCGGATCTGAATGCACCGGCAGAGGGCGGAGCCGAGCCAGTCATCCTCGATGGAGGGGCCGCGGCAATCGACGTGACTGTCCCTTTGGATGCGCGGGTCAGTTTCCCAGCATCCGCCGACGCAGGCACTTCACCGCCCGACGGGGGGACGCCGCAGCACGATAACGAGAGTTCGTCGTCTGAGATCATGCAATAGCGCTCAGCATGCTGAGGGAATGCCTCAGGACTGGAGCTGGGCGATTGGTGTGCTTGCCCACAAACGTCACTCTCGCGGTGATTTCACTCAAGAGGCCAAAGCCTCACGCCACCTCGAGCACCGTCCACTCGTGCACTTCGCCCGCGAGGGTCACCTCGATGCAGTCTCCGGCGCGCCGCCCCATGAGGGCCTTGCCCACTGGCGAGGCGGGGGTGATGACGGAGAGGAAGCCATCGCCTCCGGGGCCCGTCAGCTCCGTCCCCGCGCCCACCGGCAGCAGGAAGAAGGTGCGCTCGTCGTAGCCCGTGTCGTCCTCGGTCCGCACGTCCACGATGGCGCCCAGTGACACCGGGCTGGTGCGCCCGAAGCGCGGCAGTTCCCCCTCTCGGAAGGCCGTGAGCGCTCCCAGCTCCTCCTGGACGCGGCGAGCCCGGGCGGCCTGCCCCGTGGCCAGACTGCCGTACTCAATGGCGGCCCGGCCGTCCTCCTTCTTCTCCGATTCCGTCGCCAGGCTGCGAGCGGCCTCGCGCGCCTCGGCCTGGGCGCGCACGGCGATCCGGTCGCTGTGCTGAAGGCGTTCGGCGAGCTGAGTCATCAGCTCTCTCTTGTCGAGTCCCATGCCACAGAACTGTAGCGGTGGTACGGCGGGCCTCCAGTTTCTAGACCGCCGTCACGGGTTGAGTGTGAACGTGCGGTGCACTCGCGTGCCGTCCATCCATCCACCTCCGAAGGGCACGGGCATCGTGTCCGCGGGGCGCTCGGTCGCCGTGGAGGCCTCCGCGGGCCAGCCTGCGGTGTGACTGCTCACCACGCATTTCAAGGGCACATCGGTGGAGGCTTCGAGAGTGACCTCGAAGCCCTCGGGAGGTGGCGCCCAATAGCGCAAGACCGCGCTGCCCCGTCGCGCGATCAGCTCGGCCAGCCTCGTGCCTTCCACACGCTCACCGGCGAGCTGCACCGCCCGCAGGGCGGAGACGGGCTCCAACCGCAGATCCACATAAGACGCCCCCTCTCGCCCGGCGGCCACCTTCACCTGGAGCTTCCGGAGGGGCTCGGTGCGCTGGTCGGCGAGGACGGTGAGCTCGGGCTCCGGCAGCGCCACGGCGGGCGCGGGGGCGAAGAGCAAGGGCGTACGCCGCTCCGGGAAGAACTCCGGCAGGCGCTCGGACCGAGGAGAGGCTCCGAGGCGTGATGCCGTCCACGCGCTGGGCTCTGGATCACTGGAGACCCACTGCGCGGTCCGCGTGTCCGCATCCAGCAGGTACACGAGGTGGGACGGCCGAGGATGCCGCGGATCGAAGTGCTGCCCCCTCATGGCGTAGCCCGCGACCCCCACCGCCGCCATGACCGCCACCGCGGCGCCGACAGGCAGTGCTCGGCCGAACAGCGCCAGCAAGCACGGCGCGAGCAGCGTCAGCATCAAGCCTCCGAGCAGCGCCGGCACCCACGCCATACCCAGGGTCAGCGCTACCACGGCCGTGAAGAGCACGGGCACCATGAGCAACACCGCGGGCAACGCGCTGGCCCCCAAGGCCACGAGCTGGCCGGGCGAGGGGCTCTGCCTCGTGCGAACCAACAAGGCGAGCGCCCCCGTGGCGGCGAGCAGCGGCCAGACGAACAGCGCCCCGGCCCCGGGAGCTGCCAAGGAGATCCCCACCGTGGGCAGGGCCCACAACATGCAGCCCGCGGCGCTCACCTCGACGAGCTTGGCCCCCCGCCGCGACGAGAGGACCGCCAGCACCGCCCCGAGCACCACCAGCCCGCACGCCCCGATGTAGTCCGCCGTCGCGTACGTCTCATACCGGAGGAAGGCGTAGTCCTTCTCCAGCCCGGTCACCGCGTGCCAGCCCAGCCAGACGGCGGCGCCCGCGGCCAGCACCGCCAGCACCAGCACCGCCAGCTCTCGGAGCACTCCGGTGACGCGCAGCCGCCGGGTGACGAAGCCCCACACCAGCACCCCACCCAAGAAGGCCATCGCCACGAACAGCAGCGGCAACGTCCACGAGCCCGGGTAGTCGACAAAAAAGGGACCCAGGTTGAAGAAGACGCGATCCGACTCGCGCGGGTGGCTCAGGTCGGCCTCGCTCAGGCGGCGCACCAGCCCCAGCAGCACCTCTCCCTGCTGCTGGAGCGTGCGCGGATCCACGGCCTCCACCGTCTCCAGCCGGCTGTGGTAGCGCACGAGGCCCTCGATGTTGGCGAAGTTGAGCCCCGGCCGTCCCGCCTTGCGGAACACGGTGAAGTCCGTGTCGTTGGGCATTCGCCGGTACACCTCGACGGCGGCCGAGCTGCCCTGTGCCCTCGGGACGGCGGTGAGCTGGCGCACCAGGCCGCCGCTCTGATCGCCCGTCTCGAACATCAACACGGGGCCCGTGTTGCCTCGCGCATCCACGTTGAGCACCACCACCGCATCCCTCGCCCACGCGTGCGTGTCCTCGAACGCCTGCGCTCCCAACAGCGACAGCTCCTCCGCGTCCGAGAAGAGCACCATCACGTCATTGCCCAGAGGGGGCGAGGCTCGCAGGGCTCGCGACACCTCCAGCAGCGAGGCCACCGCGGCTCCGTCGTCGCTCGCGCCCGGGCCCGTGGGCACAGAGTCGTAGTGCGCGACCAACAGCACCGCGCCCGACGAGTGCGCCCCCCGCAGCCGGCCCACGACGTTCTCGGCCGTCACGGCGGGAAAGGGAAAAGCGCGCTCCGGGGCGAAGATGGGACGGACCTGGAGCTCCGCCTCGAAGCCCAGTTCCCGGAGCTGCGTCAGCAGGTAGTCGCGCACCCGCGCATGGTGAGCGGAGCCCACGAACCGAGGCTCGGAGGCCACCACCTCCAGGTGCTTCTTCGCGCGTTCGGCCGAGAAGGACTCCGCGGGCGCGGTCGCCGGCAAGGGCTCGGGGGGCCGTGTCAGGGCCAGGGAGAGCCACAAGGCGAGCACCAGCCCGCCTCCGACCACTCCCCTGGCCCATCCCAACTGCAATGAGGCAACGGGTCGCACCTTCTCCTCTGCCTGTGGCGTCATGAGCTGAAGTCCCCCTTCGCCCCGTGAATTGCTCCCGCCGCGTCGTAGAAGAAGTAGCGGCGCGGAGCCAGCACGTTATCCACGCGCCGCACCGGCCCCTTCGAGCTGCTCCTCCGGGGGCTCTTCTCAAAGCTCCGGGCCTGGGCTAACTCTTGCCCGGCTCCGGACTCCCGAGCCCTTCTCCTCACCCCTGATCCCCATGCGCTCCTCTCGACTCATCCTGGTCGCGCTCCTGGCGGCCTGCGCCACGCCGCCTCCTCCCCCTCCCGCGCCCGCGGCGCCCGCTCCCGTCGCGGCGGCGCCTGCTCCCGCGCCCGCTCCCGCGCAGCTCGCACCGCCCGTGGCCAGGCGCGTGCCGCACCCCGTCACGCTCCACGGAGACACCCGGCAGGATGACTACTTCTGGCTCCGCGAGAAGGAGAGCTCCGAGGTCCGCACCTACCTGGAGGCCGAGGACGCGTACACCGCTCAGGTGATGAAGCCCACCGAGGCCCTGCAGAAGAAGCTCTACGAGGAGATGCTCGGGCGCATCCAGCAGACGGACCTGCAGGTGCCCTACCGCAAGGGCGACTACTTCTATTACTCCCGCACCGAGGAGGGGAAGCAGTACCCCATCTACTGCCGCAAGAAGGGCAGCCTGGACGCGGCGGAGGAGGTGTTGCTCGACGCCAATGCGCTCGCGCAGGGCCTGCCCTTCTTCCAGGTCGCCACCTACGCGGTGAGCGATGACGGCAACCTGCTCGCGTACGCCGTCGACACCACGGGCTATCGCCAGTACACCCTGCACGTGAAGGATCTGCGCACCGGCCAGCTCGGCCCGGAGCAGATCGAGAAGACGGAGGGCTACGACGCGGCCTGGGCCGCCGACAACCGGACCTTCTTCTACGTCACCGAGGACTCCGCCAAGCGGCCCTACCGGCTGTGGCGCCACACCGTCGGCACCGACGGGAAGAACGACACGCTCGTCTACGAGGAGAAGGACGAGCGCTTCATCGTGAACGTCGCGCGCACGCTCTCCAAGGCGTACCTCGTCATCAGCTCCAACAGCTCCACCACGAGCGAGGTTCGAGTGCTGCCCGCCAGCCAGCCCACGGCGGCGCTCCAGGTGGTGGAGCCCCGGCAGCAGGACCACGAGTACAGCGTGGATCACCACGGCGACCTCTTCTACATCCTCACCAACTCGGGGGGCCGCAACTTCCGGCTCGTCACCGCGCCGGTGAAGGCGCCGGGCCGAAAGAACTGGAAGGAGCTCATCGCCCACCGCCCGCAGGTGAAGCTCGAGGACACGCTGCTCTTCAAGAACCACCTCGTCGTCTTCGAGCGCGACACCGGGCAGCAGCAGCTCCTCATCACGGATCTGCGGACGCACCAGAGCCACCGCGTCACCTTCCCCGAGCAGAGCTACACCGTGCTCCCCTCCTCGAACGTGGAGTTCGACACGCCGGTGCTGCGCTTCCGGTACACCTCGCTCGTCACGCCCTGGTCCGTCTTCGACTACGACATGGCCAGCCGCGAGCGGAAGCTGCTCAAGCAGCAGCCGGTGCTGGGCGGCTATGACGCCTCCCGCTACGAGACCGAGCGGCTGCTGGTGCCCGCCAAGGACGGCGCGCAGGTGCCCGTGAGCCTGGTGCACCTCAAGGGGCTGAAGAAGGACGGGAGCGCGCCGCTGCTGCTCCAGGGCTACGGGGCCTATGGCATCCCCAACGAGGTGTACTTCGACTCGGCGCAGCTGTCCCTGCTGGAGCGCGGCGTGACGGTGGCGATTGCTCACGTGCGCGGCGGCGGAGACCTGGGCAAGCCCTGGCACGACGACGGCCGGATGCTCCACAAGATGAACACCTTCACCGACTTCATCGCGGTGGCCGAGGCGCTCATCGCCCAGGGCTACACCTCGAAGGAGCGCCTGGCCATCACCGGCGGCAGCGCGGGCGGCCTGCTGATGGGCGCGGTGACCAACCTGCGCCCGGAGCTCTTCAAGGTGGTGGTGGCGCACGTGCCCTTCGTGGACGTGCTCAACACCATGAGCGACGCCAGCCTGCCGCTCACCGTGGGCGAGTTCGAGGAGTGGGGCAACCCGCAGGTGAAGGCCGAGTACGAGTACATCCGCCAGTACAGCCCCTACGACAACATCGCCGCCAAGGCCTACCCGACGATGCTGGTGAAGACGAGCCTCAACGACAGCCAGGTGGGCTACTGGGAGCCGGCCAAGTGGGTGGCGAAGCTGCGCTCGCTCAAGACGGACAAGAACCCGCTGCTCCTGCAGATCAACATGAACGCCGGCCACGGTGGCTCGTCCGGGCGCTACGACGCGCTCAAGGAGCACGCGTTCGACTACGCCTTCCTCCTCACGCGGCTCGGCGTGGAGAAGTAGCGCGCCGCGGAAGCTCGCCTGCCCACGCGGAAGGGCGAGCATGTGGGCACTCGCGTCCGCCCGCCCCTCCGCATGCGGAACAGGCGGGCCTGGGAGCGCGGGGAAATCCTTGGAGCCCCTCTCGGTTGCGGGGGGCCATGAAACGCACCTTCCTATTCCTTGCTCTCCTGGTGCTCGGGGCCTGTGGGCCCGAGCTCGCTGACGCCTCTGGCGCGGACTCTCTCTCCACGGGCGAGTCCGCCCTGGTGGGCTCCGTCTCGGGCTCCATCCCCAAGGGCATGCCCGCGCGCCTGCTGGTGGGGTTGTTCGAGGACACCGGACAGACGTGGATGAAGGACAGCGCCGTGCCGTGGAACGTGCGCTACCGCTACTTCGTCAAGGGCTGGCTCAACAACTGGGGCTGGAGCCCGGCCGACGGCACGTGGGGCCTGCAGTACATGAAGGAGTGTGACGCCCAGGGCTTCCTGCCGGCCATCCAGTACTACCAGATGAACGGCGAGGCGGGCGGCGGCGAGGATCAGTTCCTCGCCAAGGCGCAGAACACCGCCACCATGAAGAGCTACTTCTCCGACTTCAAGGTGCTCATGCAGCGGGCGCGCGAGTTCGGCAAGCCGGTCATGGTGCTCGTGGAGGCGGACGGCTTCGCGCTGTTGCAGAAGGAGAGCCAGAGCAACCCCAACGCGTACGCGGCGGTGGCGGCCACGGGGCTGCCCGAGCTGAGCGGCCTGCCCAACACCGTGGCTGGTTGGGGGCTCGCCTTCCTCCAGCTGCGCAAGGCGGTGGGCGCCAGCAACGTCATCCTCGGCCTCCACATCTCCGCGTGGGCTGGCGATGGGGATCTCGCCTACTTCTCCGTGACGGCTCCGCTGCAGAGCGATGTGACGAAGGTCTACACCTTCCTCAAGCCGCTCGGTCTGGCCTCCAACGCCACCGGCGCCACGTGGGATGTGCTGGTGGGAGATCCGCTCGACCGCGACGCGGAGTTCTACAAGCGCGCCATGGGACAGGACCGGTGGTGGGACGCGAGCGACTCGGCTTCGATCGGCTCCAAGAGCTTCAATCGGTATGCGGAGTGGCTGCGCCTGTGGAACGTGATGTCCGGCAAGCGGTGGGTGCTGTGGCAGATCCCGCTGGGGAACTCGAACCACCTGGACGTGGACAACACGGCCAATGCTCCGCGCGCCGGCTACCGGGACAACCGCACCGAGTACTTCTTCGGACCCAACGGCGCCGCGCACCGGGAGAAGTTCGCCAGCGCCGGTGTGATTGCCCTGCTCTTCGGGAAGGGCGAGGGCCGGCAGAGCTCGTACACGAATGACTACTACACGGACGGCCAGCTCTTCATGAAGAGCCGCGCGGGCGCCTTCCTGAAGGCGGGCGGTCTGGCCATCCCCGCGACGGGGAGCACTCCGACGCCGACTCCGACGCCGACGCCCACTCCGACGCCGACGCCGTCCTC
Source organism: Hyalangium sp. (assembly GCF_045802625.1). NCBI lineage: Bacteria > Pseudomonadati > Myxococcota > Myxococcia > Myxococcales > Archangiaceae > Hyalangium > Hyalangium sp. The sequence continues at coordinate 26,581 of NZ_JBJMQP010000029.1, forward strand.
GGATCCGACTCCGTTCAACTTCGAGAGCGGCCTCCAGGGGTGGACGAGCTGGGGTTCAATCGTCCAACGCGTCTCCGTCTCCACCGCTCGGGCTTGGGGCGGCAAGCAGTCCCTCGCGGTGACGGTGGCGGGCGCTCCCAATTCGCTGGCCAAGATCATGATCCCCGGCCCCTCGGTGCCCGCGGGCAAGGCGGTCTCCTTGCACGTCTGGGTCCCCTCCGGCAGCCGCATCACCGGGTTCCAGCCCTTCGTGCAGCAGGCCGATGCGGGCGCATGGCAGTGGACCGGCGCCTGGTATTCGACCACGTCCCTGCAGGCGGGCGCCTGGAACACCATCACCGTCCAGATCCCCGCGAACGCGGTGTCTCCATTCCATGAGCTCGGAATGGAGTTCCGCACGGACGCCGCCTGGAATGGCACGTTCTACGTCGACTCCGTGAGCTGGTAGCCCACGCTCACGGCCCACGGGCCCCTGCGAGCCCAGCTCTGGTTCTCAGAGCGGGCAGCCTCCCCCCTCGCAGGGGTCCACTGGCGGCGGTTTGGGCGGATTGCCGATGGCCAGCCTCATGCCCACCAGCGCGCCCACCACCCCGGCCGCGATGCCGCCGCAGAGCAGCAGCGTCCGGCCGTAGTCGAGCTCACGGATGCTCGCGGACTGGACCTCGCTCAAGGGGACCTCGATGGTCCTGCGGAACGCATCCTGGGGAACCCCGCGGAAGCGCTCCGTGTCCACGCTCACGTCGAGGAACTTCTCGGCGATGACCGAGCCGTCGCGCCGGACGAGCACCAACGGTGTGTCCTCGGTGAACGGGTGCTCTTGGCCTTCGGTGTCGTGCAGCTTCACGCTGTCCGGAGCCGCGAGGTGCCCGTCGCTCGGGTGCTTCGCGACCAGATCCGGAACGAACCAGCCATTGAGCCGGGAGATCTCCGTCTTCGGCAGGTTGTACGTGGTGCTGCAGCCCGTCGCCGTGAGCAGCAGTGCCAACGATGCACGAATACGCATGAGGCCCCCTTCATGTGTCCTCAGGTTATCTCGGAACGGGCCCGCGCGTTGAAGCGGGTTTCTTCCCTGGTGCCCGGAGTGTCAGATGCGGCGGTGATGCGCACCTCTCCCCTCTTCCGGCTCGTCCCCCTCCTGCTCCTCACCGGTTGCGCCGCGTCCAGCTCCCGGGAGGCTCCTGCCCAGGGAGCGCCCTCGGCCGCCACGTGGCAGAGCCCGCTGCTTCGAGACCATCCCCTCGCCGGTCACATCTGGGACGTGTCACAGGGCCGCTGGGTGGAGGAGCCCGCGCTGCGAGAGGAGCTCGCGAAGGCGCGCTTCGTCCTGCTCGGCGAGCAGCATGACAACCCTGATCACCACCGCCTCCAGGCCTCGCTGGTGCGAGCCCTCGCCGGGACCGGGCGCCATCCCGCGCTCGCCTTCGAGATGCTCGACGTGGATCAGCAGGCCCCGGTCGACGCGGCGCTCTCCCGCGAGCCCGGCAACCCCGACGCCATCGCCCAGGCCGTGGACTGGGCCCACAGCGGCTGGCCGGACTGGGCGCTCTACCGGCCCATCTTCGCCGCGGGGCTCGAGCGCGGGCTGCCCATCATCGCCGCCAACCTGCCCAAGGCTCAGGGCAAGGCGCTCGCATTCAAGGGCACGTCCGCCCTGCCCGCCGAGCTCGTCACCCGGCTCGGGCTCGACACTCCGTTGCCCGAGGACGTCTCCCACGCCATGCGCGCGGAGCTGTTCCAGGCCCACTGCGGCTACATGCCCGAGGAGCAGATGGATCCCATGGTGCAGGTCCAGCGCGCGAGAGATGCGCAGATGGCGGAGCGCCTGATCGCCTCCGACAAGGGAGATGGCGCCCTCCTCATCACCGGGGCCGGGCACGCGCGCACGGATCGCGGAGTCCCGGCGCACCTCGCCCGCAAGGCCCCTGGAGCCCCGGTGCGCAGCGTGGCCTTCCTGGAGGTCTCGGCCGACAAGCGCCAGCCCCAGGACTACGCGGAAGCCTCCAGCTCCGGGCGATTGCCGTACGACTACGTCTGGTTCACCCCGGTCGCCGAGCGGGAGGATCTCTGCGCCAAGCTGAAGGAGCGGATGCAGCACGGCAGCCCGCCCCCGCCCAAGACTTAGCTCGGCCCGGTGGCTCGCGGCGGATGGCACCAGTTCGGCCCGGTGGCTAGCGGCGGACAGGTGCGTGCAGATGCGGGCGCGCGAGCGACCAAGCAGGCAGGACCGCCGCAGCAGAGCAGCGCTACGTGGTGAGGAGCAGGGACGTGGCGAGCGTCCAGGCGTCAGCTCGCGCGGAGGCTGCCCCCGCAGGGCGTCCGGAGGTGAGGCACAGGCGCCACCCGGCGGCTCCTCCTCTTCGCCGTTGCAGCCCTCTACCCTGATCACCTCCTCGCACGAAGGGGTGACACATGCTGCTATGGCGAATGCTCTGGAAGGCCGAAGCGCTGTTCCTTGCGCTGCTCGTGGGGTGCGCCAGCATCCCTCGGGTCGCCCTCGTGGAGAGCATCGGCCAGGGCAAGGCCATCGTTCACGTTCCCCGCTCGGCGGACCTGCAAACGGTGGAACTGGAGGAGGAGGAGTTCCAGCAGGCCGTCAGGCGCCTTGCGCGCGAGGTACGGCTGACAGGCACGCCGCGCCAGACGGCGGAGCAGGCGTTTCAGATGGACCCGCAGAGCGGCAATTACCTTTACCTGGAGCGGGATAAGAAGCTGGTGCCAGCAGGGCCCGGCGAGCCCTGGGGTGGCACGTTGACGAAAGAAGACAAGGAGCTGGCGGAACGCTATCGGCTCTGGTGCCAGAGCGCTTACAACTTCTACGGCGACTGTCTCGGGGGCGCGCTGGTGGCAGGGCGCTACCTGGACATGCAAGGCCGTTACGTCTGGGCGCTGGCCATGAGCAAGAGCCCCGTCCTGGACGAGATGAAGAAGGCGCTGGGAGAGATGGTGGAATTCCGCGCGCTCATCAGTGCGGCCCTGTGGACGTTGGGTTCCATGCTGCTGATCCTGCTCCTCAATCCCGTGGCTCCGGCGCTGGTGGCGGCGCTGGGCGTCGGGATGCTCCTGTATGTGGGCTATGACACGCTCCGCAACCTCGTGACGGGCTGGGGAGAATTGACGGAGGCGGCGAAGGCCGCCACCACCTTCGAGGAGCTCCGCGAGGCAGGCGAGCGCTTCGGGAAGATCATCGGGCGAGAGGCAGCGCGCGCGTTCGCCATGCTGCTGGTGGCGGCCATTGGCTCGACGGCGCAACTGTTCGCGGCGAAGGTGCCGACGCTGCCCGGCTCGGCCCAGGTGGCCATGCAGGCCGAGGAGCAAGCTGGAATCTCTCTGCCCGCGCTGGGGGCGGTGGAGGAGATCGCGGTCACTGCCGAGGGCGTCAGCATCACCCTTCCCGCAAACGCGGTAGCCATGGCGGCGCGGCCCAGTCGCGGCACGGGCCCCTGCATCGAGACGCACCACATCGCCACCATCTGCAACGACAAGTCCACCGCGCGCGGTGGTCCGTGGACTCCGCGATTCCGCCGCATCTTTGCCAAGGCGGGCATGTCGATGGAGGACCCGGCGAACAAGATGCCTCTTCCGGGGCACTACGGACCGCACCCCGAGCGGTATCACCAGATCATCTTGGACGAACTTGCCGATGCAACGGCGACCTGTCGCAGCGTCGTGGAGTGTCAGGCGAAGCTGAAAGCGGCCCTCAAGGAACTAGCGAAGCAAATCGCCACCCCAGGAACTGAGCTGGACCAACTCGTCACCCGGCCGTAATCGCGCTATCTGGAGCCCATGCCCCAGCGTTTCTTCAGACTCTCCGACGATGTGAAAGTTCCGAACCGCTGGGACCTGGACACGCCGACGGACAGTCAGGGCCGACAGGTGGATGACGGGCAGTTCAGGCTTGGAACGCCGGTCCACGTCACGGACCGTTTGAGAATTCCTGTCGAGATCGCGGGGAAGCCGCTGGACTTCACAGAGGCGGGCATCATGATCCCGGTGGTTCATGTCCGGGTCGCATCCATGTTCGCGGAGCTGGCGCCGGACGACGTGCAACTCATACCCGTCGACGTGGAGGGCCACCCGGATCAGTACCTTGTCCTCGTAGCCACGCGCCTTATCCGCTGTATCGACGAGCAGGCGTCTCGGATCCAGCTCTGGACCCACGAAAACGGAATTCCGGACATGGTTGGGAAATACTTCTCCGTGCGTGACATGCGTATCGACAAGGCCAAGGTGGGAAGCGCCAAGGTGTTCCGGTGCGAGGGGTGGACGGGCCCACTGATCGTCTCAGGGGAGATCAAGGCCGCCTTGGATGGCATGCGCGCCACGGGCACGAGGTTTGAGGAGGTCTAAAGGCCCCGCCCCGGACGAGGGGCAGGCAGGCATGACCCCGCTGGGTCATGCAAACGCCGGGGGCGCGGCGCTATACATGGCGGGCATGCGTGCTCCCCTGGCCCCAGAGCCTGCTTCTGCCGAGCCCCCCGAGCTGGGCCCCCTCGTCAACTTGCTGCGAGGCCGCCGCATCGTGGTGCTCACCGGCGCCGGATGCAGCACCGAGTCCGGCATCCCGGACTACCGAGGCCCGGGCACCCGCGCTCGCGCTCGCAACCCCATCCAGCACATGGAGTTCCTCAACCACCCCGAGGTGCGTGCGCGCTACTGGGCCCGGAGCCTGATCGGCTGGCCGCGGTTCTCCTCGGCCCGGCCCAACGCGGCGCATCATGCGCTCGCGGCCCTGGAGCGGGATAGGCACGTGGTGGGCCTCATCACCCAGAACGTGGACCGGCTGCACCACGCGGCGGGCAGCACGCGCATCATCGAGCTGCACGGAGCGCTGGCGGACGTGCGCTGCTTGTCCTGCGGCGAGCGCGAGGCCCGCGAGGCCGTGCAGCAACGGCTGCTCGAGCTCAACCCCGGCTTCGTGGAGCATCAGGTGGAGCTGAGGCCGGACGGTGACGCCGAGCTCCCCGTGGAGGCCGTGCGCTCGTTCCGCGTCGCCGACTGCCTGCGCTGCGGAGGGGCGATGAAGCCGGACGTGGTGTTCTTCGGCGACAACGTGCCCCGCCCCACCGTGGACGCCGCGTTCGAGATGCTCGAGGAGGGGGACGCGCTGCTGGTGGCGGGCTCCTCGCTGGCGGTCTTCTCCGGCTACCGCTTCGTCCTGCGCGCCTCCGAGCGCCACATGCCCATCGCCCTGATCAACCTCGGCGAGAGCCGCGGAGACGATCTGGCGGATGTCCGCGTGGAGGCACGGGTGGGCGAGGTGCTCCCGCGCCTCGCCTCGAGCCTGGCCCCGCCTCGCGTGGGAGCCTGAGAGCACCGCTCCCTTGGGAGCACTCCGGCGCTCCTCTGTCTGCCTGCTCCTCGGCAGGCCCAACGCACTCCAGGCGGCCGTTCCTACCTTTCGGCAATGCACGGACACGAGAGCAGTGCCGCCAACAAGGCTGGAACGGACCCCACTCTCGCCGAGGTGAAGCGGGAGCCCGCGGAGCTCAACGCCAGAGCCCGAGCCCTCCGGCTTCTGCTCGACGTGGGCGTTCCCTTCGTCGTGGGTGGCGCCTACGCCTACGCCCACCACACCGGCATCCATCGTGACACGAAGGACTTGGACCTCTTCCTGCGCAAGGCCGACGCGGACCGGGCCATCGCGCTGTTCGAGGCGAACGGCTGGCGCACCGAGCGCAACACCCATGGCTGGCTGCACAAGGCCTTCTGGGGCGAGTGCCTGGTGGATCTCATCTTCAGCGCGGGCAACAGCATCGCCCAGGTGGACGACGCGTGGGTGGGGCACGGGGTGGAGGGCGAGGTGCTGGGGCAGCGCTGCCTCATCTCGCCGGCGGAGGAGATCCTCTGGAGCAAGGCGTTCGTCCTCGAGCGCGAGCGCTTCGACGGCACGGAGCTGAACCACCTCATCCGCGCGGCGGGACCTCGAATGGACTGGGAGCGGATCCTCCAGCGCTTCGAGCGCTACTGGGAGGTGCTGCTGGGGCACCTGATGTTCTTCCGCTTCGCCTACCCCTCCGAGCGCGAGCACGTGCCCGCCTGGGTCATGTGGGATCTGCTGGGCCGAGGCTTCGACAGCGTGCGAGGCGGCAACTGGAGCGGCAAGCTCTGCCGAGGCCGGCTCCTGTCCCAGCCCGGCTACCGGGTGGATGTCGAGGAGTGCGGCTACGAGGACGGGCTCACCTGGGACGAGCAGGAACGGGCCCGGGCCACCAGTGCTCCCAAGCGGCCTCTGGGCGAGCACTGAGTCCACGGCGGGCACGCTTTGTCTCGAAAGCTGGACGGATCCCCGGGGAACCGGACCGGAGAGGGAGGGTTCCTCCGAGGGGACGTGCCACGGCACGCCCATTGCTAAGCCTTCCGGACGCAGACGGAGGGCGGGATGGAGCGGGCGGTGGAGGACGGGATGGAGCGGGGGGCGAAGGGCGGGCTGGGGCGGGCGGCGGAGCTGGGGAGGGGGCGGGAGGAGGACTCTGCGGGTGACGGTTCGGTGAGGGTACAGCCCCACGGCGTGGAGGAGGTGCGGGGGCGCCTCTTCAAGCTGGGGGCCTCGGCCCTCACCGAGCCGGAGCTCTTGTCGGTGCTGCTGGGGTTGGGGGTCCGCTCGCCGGGGCTGGCCGAGGAGCTGCTCTCGCGCAGTGGGGGCCTCAAGGCGCTGCTGCTGAAGGATCCGCTGGAGCTGAGCGCGCAGCCGGGGCTGGGAGCCGTGCGTGCGGGGCAGCTGCTCGCGGCGCTGGAGCTGGGGCGCCGGGCCCAGCGCGCCACCGAGCGCCGTCCCCGGCTGCGCCACCCCAAGGAGCTCTACGCCTACCTGTTCCCCACCCTGAGCGCGCTGCGCCGCGAAGTCTTCCACGTCCTCTGCTTCAACCCGCGCAACGTGCTGCTGGCGGATGTGCGGGTGGCCGAGGGGACGATGAACACGTGCCCGGTGGATCCGCGAGAGGTGTACGCCGCGGCGCTGACCACGCGCGCCTCGGCCATCGCGCTCGCGCACAACCACCCTTCGGGGGACCCCGAGCCCTCGGCGCAGGACCTGCAGCTCACGCTACAGCTCGTCGAGGCTGGCCGCCTGCTGGGCATCAAGGTGTTGGACCACCTGGTGGTGGGAGATGGGACGTACGTGTCGCTGATGGAGCGAGGATTCCTCGCGAATAACGAGGGCAAGAGCCGATGGACCGCGGCTGGAGGGGACTGGTGATGACGGCGGTGATGGGGTGTGGCGGCGCGGGGCAGGGCTCCGGCCAGGGGGTGCAGGTGGACGTGCTGGAGGACGGGCGGGCGCGCGTGGTGGAGCTGGGCACGGGAAAGGCCCGGACGGTGGAGCGGAGCAGCCTGCCCGCGGGGGCTCGGGAGGGAGACGTGGTGGTGGACGGCCGCTTGGATCCCGAGCTGAGGGCCCAGCTGACCCGGGAGGTTGCGGAGGCCCGAAAGCGGCTGGCGGTCCCCGTTCCCCCGGGATTGGACCTGGGGGGTAGTGAGGATCCCCCGTTGACGATCCGACGGGAAAAGTGAATATGCGGAGGATGCAGACAGAGGACCTTCCTCACTTCACAGAAGCCCAGGAAGGCCTTGTCCGCCACTTCGGCCTGGCGGGGTTCCGGCCCGGGCAGGCCGAAGTCATCGACTCCGTGCTGAGCGGGCGGAACACCGTGGTGGTGATGCCCACGGGCGCGGGGAAGAGCCTCTGCTACCAGCTGCCGGCCATGCTGCTGCCGGGGGTGACGCTGGTGGTCTCCCCGCTCATTGCCCTGATGAAGGACCAGGTGGAGCAGCTCTCCGCGCGAGGCATCCCCGCCACCTTCATCAACTCCTCGCTCACGGAGCTGGAGCGGGCCGAGCGGATGAAGCGGCTGCGGGCCCGCGAGTACAAGCTCGTCTACGTGGCGCCCGAGCGCTTCCGGAGCTTCACCTTCCTGGAGGCGCTGAACGAGGTGGGCGTGGATCTGCTGGCGGTGGACGAGGCGCACTGCATCTCCCAGTGGGGCCACGACTTCCGGCCGGACTACGCGCAGCTCGGACAGGTGCGCAAGCGCCTGCGCCCGCCGCGCACGGTGGCGCTCACGGCCACGGCCACGCCCGAGGTGCGCGAGGACATCGTCCGCGTGCTCTTGATGAAGGAGCCGCGGGTGTTCGCCCAGGGCTTCGACCGGCCCAACCTCTTTTTGGAGGTGATGAGCGTCAGCGGGGACGAGGAGAAGCGGCAGGCGTGCGCACAGCTCGCGGCGCAGGGAGGCAGCGGCATCATCTACTGCGCCACGCGCAAGGCCGCGGAGGGGATGCACTCGGCGCTGCTGGAGCGCGGAGTGAACGCCGTGCTGTACCACGCGGGCATGGAGGACGAGGCCCGGCGCCTCGCGCAGGAGGAGTTCATGGCGGCCAAGGAGGCGGTGGTGGTGGCCACCAACGCCTTCGGCATGGGCATCGACAAGCCGGACATCCGCTTCGTGGCCCACGCCAACATCCCCAAGGCGGTGGAGGCGTACTACCAGGAGATAGGCCGCGCGGGGCGAGACGGGCAGCCGGCCACCGCGGTGCTGCTCTTCAACCACGCGGACGTCTACACCCAGGAGCGGCTCATCGAGGGCAACCACCCCTCGGAGGTGGTGCTCGGGGACCTCTGGAACGTCCTGCGCACGGGGGCCGAGTTCAACAGGGGCGTCGGGGTGCTGGCGGGCATGGTGGGCGCCAGCGAGTTCGAGGTGTCCGCGGCGCTGCGCATCTTCGAGCGCGAGGGGAAGATTGAGCGCGGCGGCCGGGGCGAGGGCGAGTACGGCATCACCCTCACGGAGAAGGCCTCGGACACCCACCCGCATGCGGCGGACGCGCGGCGCCTGCTCCAGTCGCTGATGGAGACCTTCCCCGTGGGCCGCTCGAACACCACGGAGCTGCCCGTCCTGGCCCGGCGCACGGGGCTGGGAGAGGAGGAGGTGCGGCACGCGCTCGGGCTGCTGGAGAAGACGGGAGCGGTGAAGGTGCGCAAGCCCTTCTCCGGGCGCACCATCCGCGCGCTGGAGCATGTACCCTTCCGGGAGCTGGGCGTGGACCTGAACCGGGTGCGCGAGCAGGAGCGCCGCGCCCTGCTGCAGCTCAAGCTGATGACGGACTACGCGTACACGCGGCGGTGCCGCCGGGCGTTCATCCTGGGCTACTTCGGCCAGACGGATCTCGAGGCCAACTGCGGCCACTGTGATGTGTGCGCGGGCAGCCGGATGCCGCGCCTGGCGCCGGTGGCCCGCCCCGCGTCCGTGCCGGGCAAGCCCGAGCACTACAGCGAGCTGGCCGCCACGGAGCTGCGGCGCTGGCGCAAGGCGCTGGCCAAGGATCTGGAGATCCCGCCCTTCATCATCTTCAACGACGCCACGCTGCTGGGGCTGGCGGCGGCGCTGCCCACGGATCGGGACTCGTTCCTCGCGGTGAAGGGCACGGGCGAGAGCCGCTGGGAGCGCTTCGGCCCCAAGGTGGTGGAGATCTGCCTGATGGCGCGCGCCGCCGGCCACGAGCCCGTGGCCGTCACGGAAGCACCCCGGGCGCGCAAGAACCGCAAGGCCTGAGCCGCCCGCCCTACCCCGGCCGGCGCGGGCTGGGTTTCCTCAAGGCCCGGCGCTCCATATAGCCGCGCAGGCTGCCCACGAGCATGCCCACCACGAACGCCAGCACGAAGATGATGACGATGGTGGTGCCCGCGAAGATGAGGCGCACCTGGTAGTCGGGGATCTTCCCGTTGAGGTAGTCCGCGCGCAGGGGCTCCAGCGCTCCGAGGAGATCCAGCGCCCGGGCTGGCAGCGAGTCCAGGGACAGCGAGAGCCGCTGGACGAGCCGCGTGGGGTAGAGCCGCCGCGCGGCCTCCACCACGATGCCCACCAGCAGGTAGACGATGGAGAGCAGGAAGGCGTTGCTCCCCATGATGCGCAGCAGCGGATAGTGCTGCGCTGGATAGGGTGGCTGCGGTTGCGGAGCTGTCTCCACGCTACTTCACCCGTTTTTTGAGGAGGGGCAGAGCCTTCTTCACCCGCTTCGCCTCGTTCGAAGAGCCTGCGAGCTTGAGGAAGGACTCATACTCCTGAATGGCGTGGGGAAGCTCGTCCTGCTTGCGCACGAGCACATCCGCCAAGGCCAGGTGCGCCATCCCGTTGGCCGGATCGTACTCCGCCGCCTTGGTGAGGGCCGCGATCGCCGTGTCCATCTGCCGCTCCTTGACGGAGACCAGCCCCAGCGCCAGCTGCGCCCGCGCGTCGAAGGGATCCAGCTTCACCGCCTCCTCCGCCGCCGTGCGGGCGGCCTTCACGCTGTTGGCGCTCAGCAGCACCCGGGCGATGGCCGCCTGCGCGAAGGCCTTGTCCCAGACCGTGGGCGCCTTGGCCGCGATGGCCTTCAGCGCGTCGGCCGCCGCCTTCCCACCTTCCTCCGGGTTGACGTAGTGCACGCCCACCGCGCCACACGGTGCGTCCGGCCCATCCGTCCGGGCCTTCTCGTAGGCGCCGGCCGCGTCCTCCTTCTTGTCCTGACGCAGGTAGACCTGGGCCATCTCGCAGAACGTCTCCGGATTCGAGGCGATCTTCGCGGAGGACTGCAGGGCGGCGACGCCTCCCTTCACGTCTCCGTTGGCGAAGAGGATCTCCGCCTTCAGGCGGTACCCGGCGGCGTCGTTCGAGCCGAGCTTCACCGGGCGGATCGCCTCCGCGGCCTGCTGGCGCTGGCCCGTGCGGAAGAGCGCCAGGGCATAGCCCCGCTGGGCCTCGGGGTTCTCCGGGCTCTCCTTCTTCCACTGCTCGAACTGCTTGAAACCCTCGTCGGTGCGCCCCAGCGCCAGCAGCGCCCGGCCCAGCGCGTCCCGGGCCTCACCGTGGAAGCCGTTGCGCTCCACCGCCTGGGTGAGCGGCTTGAGGGCCAGGTCCGGCAGGCCGCGCGCGAGCATCAACCGCCCGAGCGAGCACGGGGCCTCATAGTCCCGAGCGTCCTTCATGGCCTCCTCGAACTGGCTCTGCGCCTTGTCCATCGTGGCCTGCTGCCAGTACACCCGGCCCAGCGCCAGCCGCAGCTCGGGCCGAGGCTGCTTCGCCGCGGCCACCGCCTTCTCCAGCACCTCGCGCGCCTGATCGCCGCCGTTGCCGTCCAGCGTGTCCGCCATGGCCAGGTAGGCGACGGCCTCGGGCACGTAGCGGTTGTTGACCTTGGTCTTCTCCAGCTCCTGCCGGACGCGCTTCCACTCGGACTGCCGAGCGTAGGCCGCCGCGCGCACCAGCGACACCCGGCGCCCCTCGCTCCCGGCCAGCTTCTCGAGCGCCTCCTTCACGCGGTCGCGATCCAGCAGCGTCCGCCCCAGGCCCTCGCGAGCCACCTCGCTCTTGGGCTGCAGCGCGAGCGCGGCCTCGTAGGCCTGCTGAGCCTTGGGCAGATCTCCGGCATCGCGGCTCGCCTCGCCCAGCGCGAGCTGGAAGTCAAAGGCGAGCGGCCCCTTCGTCCCGCTCTCGAGCATGGGCAGCGCCTCGTTGTACCGGCCCAGCTCCGCGAGCAGCCGCCCCTGGGCGAGCTGCTGGCGCGGGCGCAGCGAGTCCGCCAGCGTCGTGTCCCCGCCCACGGCCTGCACATCCGCCAGCCCCATGTCCAGCTCCTGCCCCAGCGCGAGCCGGCTCTCGGCCAGGCCAATGCGCGCCAGCGGGTGCTCGGGGGAGATCTCCCGCGCGGTGGTGTAGACCTTGAGCGCGTTCGGGTAGTCCTCGAAGTCCTGGTAGTACTGGCCAATCGCCACCAGCGCGCGCACGTTGCGCGCGGAGAGCTCCAGGGCGCGCTTGAAGTGCTCCAGCGCCTTCTCCGGCTTCCGCTCCTCCAGCAGCAGCGCGCCCGTGAGCGTGTGCAGCTCGGAGGAGTCGTCGATCTTGGACTCCAGCAGCGCTTTGCGGGCGGCGGGCCGCGACTTGTCATCGGCCACCAGCACGTCCGTGGCGAGGCTCAGCCCCGGGTACGTGGCTCGCACGCCGGACTGATCCAGCGCCATGAGCGCCTGCTGCCGCTCCTCGGCGAGGCCGCCATGGTCGGCGTAGAGCAGCGCGTGCGTGTACGCTGAGAGCGCCCAGGCCCGGCTGTTGCCGTCATCCATCTCCAGGGCGCGATCGAGCAGCGCGAGCGCATCCTTCAAGGAGGCGCGGGTGTCCAGGGAGATGGCGCGCTCGGTGCGCTCCAGCACCTCGATGAGCGTCTGGCCCCCCTGCTGCGCGCGCCGGAAGCGGTACACGCCCAGGCCCACGCCCAGCACCAGGAGCACCACCGCGCCCACGGCGAGCTTCACCCCGTAGCGCGCGAGGAACGAGGGGTTCTCCGTCTTCTTGGCGAGCTTCTCGCGCAGCTCCTTCTCGTAGGCGGCGGCGGCGGCGGCGGCGTCCACCTGGGAGGTGGCGGCGCGCGGAGCGGCGGCCTGACGCTCAGCGGCCTCGGGGATGTCGCCCAGCAGCGAGCGCTTGGAGCCCGCCTTCGCGCCGCGCGAGCGAGCCGCGGAGGAGCCCTTCGCGGAGTCGGACACGCGAGCCGCCGCGGGCACGGCGGGCAGATCCTCTTCGTCCGGAAGAGGCAGGTCGCCCAGGAGCCCTCCTCCCGAAGAGGCGCTGCGTCCGGCCGCGGCGGCCGCGGGCTGGGTGTCCGGCTCGGGCGGCGGCGTCTGCTCTTCAGCGTCGTCCTCCCCCGAGCCAGCGCCGGCCGCGTCCACATCGGGCAGCAGCCCTCCCGAGCCCTCCTGGGGAGGCGGAGGCGGCGGCTCGGAGGCCGCGGCGGTGATGGGCGTGTGCTCGTCGGCCTCGTGCCGGCCTCCGAAGGGAGGCGGAGTGTCCGCGAGATCATCCTCCTCGGGAGGCGGAGGCGGAGGCGCCGCGCGCGGGCGCGGCGGGAACATGTAGACCTTCACCTTGCCCGGCTGGGAGATGACGGTCAGCGCCGAGCCCTGGGGCTGGCTCGGGGCAGGCGCCTGATCCGTGTCCAGCTTCAGCTGGGAGAGGTTGATGGACCGGGTGATGTCATCCCCCCCCATCTCATCCGCCTCGGCAGGCAGCCCCTGGGCCTCGGCGGGTGGGGGCGGCGGAGTCGATGCATCCGGCTGCTGAGCCTGGAGCGCTTCAGGCGCGGGCGGCTCCGCCTTGGGAGCGGGCTGCACCTCCTCCAAGGGCTTCGGCGCGAGCTCGTTGGAGGTGATCGCCGGCAGATCCGCCAGCACGGGCGCGGGGCCTCCCGAGAGCGCCTGCTGGGTCTGATCCAGCCACAGCTTCACCCGCCCATCATTGGGCTGCAGCGCCGCGGCCTTGCGAAGGATGGGCAGCGCCGAGCGGAACAACCCGCGCTGCACCAGCACCTCGCCGATCAGGTTGTAGGCGTGGGCGTTCTCCTTATCCACGGCGATCGCCTGATCAAACTGCTCCATCGCCTGCGCGGGCTTGCCCAGGTGCAGCAGCGCCTTGCCCCACAGCACCCGGCCAATCACCGACTGCGGGTGGTGGCCCAGCCCCTGCTGGCACACCTCCATGGCACGGGTGTGCTCGCCCTTCTCGAGAAGCACTTTGGCCAGCTCGACAAACACCGCGGATTGGGGGTCTTGCAGCAGAAGCTGCTCGTACCGCTCCACCATCGACTTAGCCATGGACTTTCGGAACTCCGGTGCGCAGGCGGGGACCGGACGATAGCACCGGAAATTCCTTGTGGTGCACCTCTGGGTGCTACCGTGCCCTACCACCATGCGCTCGCTTGCCCTGTTCCTCTTCCTCGCCCTGCTGGGTGGGGCCTGTGCCCACACCCCCAAGAGTACGGGGATGGAAGGCCTCAAACCCATGGTGGAGGACTTCCACAAACGCATCCGCTGGAAGGACTTCCGGGGAGCGGCCCGGCACATCGTCCCCGAGAGCCGCGAGCCCTTCCTGCGCGGCCGGGAGGAGAAGCACGACGATCGAGACTTGTCGATCACCGACTTCGAGATCCTCGAGATTGGCCTGGCGGCGGATGGGATGCGGGCCACCGTCACCACGCGGCTGGGTTGGATGCGCCTGCCCTCGCCCTCCGAGCAGACGGCCACCGTCACCTCGGAGTTCGTCTTCCGGGACGGGGAGTGGCTGCTGGAGCGGATGGAGGGCGGGCCCTTCGCGGGCGAGCTCCCCTAAAAAAAAACCGCCCGTCGACTCGGGGCCGGCCGAGGCGACGGGCGTCGAAGGTTCCCCTATGGAACCCCCTAACCATGCCTTCCCTTAGAGCAAGGCTGATGCCAGGGCCTCGGAAGCCCCAGGCTCCCTGTAAACTCAAGAGCTTGCGGGTGGAGCTGGGCTCCAGCGCCATGCCCGCCGGGGCGTGGAGGCTGACACGCCTGTCAGGCACCCGGCACCTGGATGGCACAGGTGCCCTGACATGGCTGTCACGGAGAGGGGCTACTCGCCCATGACGGAGCGGATGGTCTCTCGCATCGAGTGGCGAGGCTTCCAGCCCGTCTCCTTCTGCCAGCGGGAACCATCCACGTTGCAGAGGAACTGGATGTGGTCCAGCTCGGGAGGCGGGAAGCTGGCCAGGCGGTACTTGAAGAGCATGCCCAGCAGGGGCCGGGCGACGGGGTGCGGCACGGGGATGGGGGTGTGGCCCAGCTCGCGCAGCGCGGCGGACAGGGGCACCTCGCCGGGGCCGGTGACGTTGTAGACGCCCTTGAGCTCGGGGCGGAGGGCCTCGACCAGGGAGCGCCCCACGTCCTCCACGTGGATCAGCTGCACGATGGGATCAAACCCGGCCAGCATCCACGGGTGGCGCAGGCGCAGGTAGTTGGAGGGGGCGTTCTTGATGGTGGGGCCGACGATGTGGACGGGCCGGAGGATGACGGTGTTGATGTCCGGGTGCCGCCAGAAGAAGCCATGCGCCAGCATGTCCACTTCGATCAAGTCGCGCACGCCCGAGAAGCGGCTGGCCGCCATGAGCGGCGCGTCCTCGGTGAGGAAGTTCGAGTTGTCCGGGCTGGGCCCATAGACGTTGGCCGAGGAGAGGACGACCACCTTCTTCACGCCGTACTTGGCGCAGTACTCGAGCAGGCGCGTGGTGCCCACCACGTTGAACGAGTGGTGCTCCTCCTCGCTCATGCGCGGGTCATGCATGATGCCCATGTGGATGACGGCGCCGACCTCGTTCTTGCGGAAGACGTCCTCGGCCTTCTTCTTGCGCAAGTCGAGCTGATACATCTCGACGTCCTTCGGCCGGCCCACGAAGGGGCGCCGATCGATGCCGATGATGCGCTCGCTCTTGTGGAGCAGCTTGGCGAGCGAGCGGCCCAGATTGCCGCTGATGCCCGTGACGACGACCGCCGGTCTCATGGAGCCCCCCTCCTCGTGCGTTCCCTGGCGCTCACCAGAAGATGCCCCTGCGCTCCTTGAGCCCTTGGTGAATCATCCCCTGGATGGCGGTCTTCACGTTGCGCACCTTCTTGTCCAGCTCGGTGTCCTCGTCATCCGGGCGGCCGGTGAAGTGCAGCGGATCGCCGAAGTAGATGCGGTACTTGGAGGGCAGCGGGAAGGGCAGCCCGGTGGGAGTAATCGGGAACGCCGGGAAGCCGAGCAGCTTCGCCACCGGCTTCAAGTCCAGCAGCGCGGGGGCCTGCTCCTCGCCGCCGATGACGGCCACGGGGACAATGGGCGTGCCCGTCTCGAGCGCCAGGCGCATGAAGCCCAGGCCGAACTCCTGGAGCTGGTAGCGCTGCGGCCACAGCTTGGAGATGCCGCGAGCGCCCTCGGGGAAGACGAGGATGGCCTCGTCCGATTCCAGCAGGCGGCGGCAGTTCTCCGGCGTGCCGACGATCTGCCCCACCCGGGCAAAGAGCGTGGAGATGTACGGCAGCGTGGGGACCCACTTCTCCACCATGCTGCGGATGGCGCGCGGGGGGTGGGCCTCGATCATCATCGCCACGCCAATCATCATGCCGTCCACGGGGAGCTGGCCCGAGTGGTTGGAGATGAGGAGCACGCGGCCGCGAGGCACCTTCTCGATGCCGAAGGTCTCCACCCGGAAGTAGTGGCGGTAGAGCCAGAGCAGGGGCGCCACCGCGGCGAGGCTGTACTCCAGGTTGAACCCGAACGAATCGATCCCGTATTCGTTCTCCGTGCGAGCGAGCGCCTGGAGCTGCTGCTTGCGCTCCTCGCCCGCCATCTGCTCCGTCCAGCCCTTCAGGCGCTGCCGGACCTTGTCGCCAAGCCCCTCGAACATGGGGGCTCTTTACACCACCCAGTGCGGAGGGCGCATCATGCGTGCATGCGTTTCCAGGCCCTGCTCCTGACGATGTGGCTGGCGGGAGGGTGTGCGACAGGGACGGTGGCGCTTCCGTCTCCCTCCGCACACTCGGTCCCCGCCCATCCCCCGGTGCTGCTGGTCCATGGCATCCACGACACCGTGCACGGGTTCGACACGCTCAAGGGCCAGTTGGAGGGCGCGGGCTGGCCCGTGGTGCGAGCCGTGCCGCTGCAACCCAACGACGGGAGCTTGACCATCCCGGAGATGGCCGCCCAGGTGGCTCGCGCGGCCGAGGCCCTGCAAGCGGAGACCGGGACGCCCCGGATTGACGTCATCGGCTTCAGCATGGGGGCGCTGGTGACGCGCTACTGGGTGCAGAAGCTGGGCGGCAGGGAGCGGGTGCGGCGCTTCATCTCCATCTCCGGGCCGCAGGCGGGCACGCTGACGGCCTACGTGCATCCGGGCGCGGGGGTGAAGCAGATGCGGCCTCGGAGCCCGCTGCTGCGCGAGCTGGCGAGAGACCCGTACCCATGGGGCAAGGCCGAGGTCTTCACCTTCTGGACTCCGCTGGACATGATCATCGTCCCCGCAAACAGCGCACAGTTGCCCGGCGCCACCGAGCGTACGTTCCCGGTCCTGCTGCACCACTGGATGATCCAGGACACCCGCGTCATCAACGCGGCCATTGAGGTGCTCGGAGCCCCAGACGCTCCGACGGCGAGATCGCGGTAACTCCCACCATGAGCCCCCCACAAGCGCCGGAGACACCTCTGCATGGCCCTGGATCCAACCCGGATCCGGCGCCTCTTCCGGATTGGCGGGCCCGGCTGGCGGAGCGCGGCTTCCCGGGGGCCCGGCAAGTCCCGTGCATGCACGGCGCGGCGGTGCTCCGCTCGTGGGGTGAGTCGCTGGCGGCGGAGGCGGCGCTGCGCGAGTTGCTCGGGCGCTACCCCGATGACGAGGGGGCGCTGCGGATGTTGGCGAAGCTGCTGGACGAGGGGGGCCGCTCCGACGAAGCGGTGCAGGTGCGCCGGCGCCTCCACCTGCGCCGCTGCCGGGAGCTGGGCCTCTCCGGGGACGCGGCGGTGGCCTTCCTCGATGCCGCCGAGACAGGCTCCCCTCCCCCTCCGCGCGCCGACGAGGGCTATGTGGCCGCTCTCTTTGATCAATACGCCGAGCACTTCGACGAGAAGCTCCGCGGCCAGCTCGGCTACCGCGCGCCCGAGTGCGTGCTGGACGCCGTCCTGGAGGTGCTGGGCGGCAGACGGGGACTCGACGTGCTCGAGCTGGGCTGTGGCACCGGCCTGGCTGGAGTGCTCCTGCGGCCCTTGGCCCTGCGCTTGACGGGCATCGACTTGTCGCAGGGAATGCTGGACCGGGCGCGCGAGCGCGGCATCTATGACGCGCTGGTGACGGGGGAGATCACGCAGACGCTCACCTCGTCCGAGGGTAGTCACGAGCTCATCGTCGCGGTGGATGTGTTGGTGTACTTCGGTGCCCTGGAGGCGCTATTCGAGCAGGTGGCGCGGCATCTGGTCCCGGGGGGGCTGTTCGCCTTCACCGTGGAGAAGAGCGAGGAGCCGGGGTACCAGCTCCGGTCCACCGGGCGCTACGTCCACTCGCTCGGGTACCTGCGCGACTGCGCCAGAGCAGCAGGACTGCACCCAAGGGTCGAGCGACAGCACGTGCTGCGTACCGAGAAGGGTGAGCCGGTTCACGGCCACGTGGTGGTACTCCAGCAACAGCAGGGGCCGCTTCAGGACAGGCTCGGCCGTTGATGGCGATGGGGAGCACCACCGCGCGACCTCTACCCCTCCGGGCCGAGTTACCGCCCGCGACGTCCGCCGCCACCGCCGCGACGCGCGCCACCGCTGGGGCGTGACGCGCCGCTCGGGCTCCGCGCCTCCGCCGATCGTGCCGCCTGCGAGCTCTGCTGCCGCTGGGCCCCGTCCGCGCGGGCCTGGGCCTCGGAGTTCAGGTCACGTGACGAGGCGCGCTCCCGTGCCGCGTCGCGCTGCTCCGGAGTCGCGTTCGCCGCGCGCTCTCCGGCGGCCTGACGTTGCTCCGGCGTGCCGCGCTCGGCGTTCTTCCAGTTCCCGTTGTCGTAATTCTGCCAGCCGCTGTCGGTCCGGCGGTACACGTTGCCGTCTTTGCCCGCGTAGACGTTGTTGTCCGCGCCTCGCGCGACGGTGCCCTGGCCGCGCGCGCCCGAGTACGTCACCGCGCTTCGACCCGAGGAGGTTCGAACGCCCGCCGCGCTCCCACGCGCGCCGGAGGCGTGACCCGTCTCGGCCCAGCGCCCGCCCGGCCCAGTCGCCACCGAGCGCCCCCAATTCCCGTACGGGTTCGCGCGCTGGTAGCTTGCCGAGGCCACGCCGGTGCGAGGGTTGTACGCTCTGGCCGCCGAGCCGCGCTGATACGGCCCATAGGCCGCCACGCCGCGCGAATAGCGTCCCGTCGCCGGGTTGTAGCGTGCCGAGGCGCCGACTCCGCCGTACGGTCCATACGCCGCACCGCCTCGGTAGTACGCGCCGGTCCGCGCGTTGAAGTGAACGCCCGCGCCGTAGGTGTACGGCCGGCCGAAGTAGACCGGGGCGCCGTGGTAGGGGCCGATCCACGGGCGGTACCAGTAGCCCGTCCCCCACGTCAGGATGCCGGCGGTGATGAAACCGCCGATGTACCCGGCCGTGAACCCGAAGAGGACCGCGTCATCATCCGAGTTGTACACGTTGACGTAGGTCACATTGTAGACGGGGGAGCTGGGCGGGATCTTGTAGATCTCCGCGGGCACCTTGTCGGTCACCGCGAACGGGCCCGTAGGCGACGGCCCGGAGAACCAGACGCCCTGGTGGCACACGTAATAGGTGTTGCCAGCCTTCACGACGTCGAACTCGGTGTTCACCGCGTACGCGAGGTTCGTTCCCTCAACGGGCTTGAACTGCGGTTCGCCGACGTAGCTCACCTTCACCTGGGTCTCCGCGCGGTTGACCGTGGCCAGCTGAGGGATCTCCGCCTCGAGCACCGCCTCGCGCGCCTGCGTCGTGCCGGGAACGGCCGCCAGCACGGAGCCCTTGGGCGAATCCGGTGGGATCCGGGCAAAGTCCGCCGGCAGCTTCGGGGTGGTGTAGGTCCACGGGCCCTGCAGCGACCCCGCACGGAACCAGCGCCCCGCAACCAGGAAGTAGTAGTTCTTGTCCCCGTCGTCCCAGAAGAGCTGGCTGTCCGTATTCTCGACGTACTTGAGCGCGGTGCCGGAGATGGGGACGAGCTTGGGCTTGCCCTTCGTGAGGATGATCTCCGCGGGCTCGGTGCTCACGAAGATCTTCGCGACCGCCTGCTCGTTCCGGGGCTTGATCGGGAGCGCCGCGCGCACGTCCTTCCACTGATCGCTGTTCGGCAGGGACGAGAAGCCCTTGGGGAGGGAGGCGGCCGCGCGCCACGAGCCCTTCACGTCATCCGCCTCGAGCCAGGTCTTCTCGTCGAGCAGGTAGTACTTCTTCGTCGCTGGGTCTCGGAACACCGGCCAGTTCGTGTTCACAGCGAACTCCAGCCCCGTCTTCTCGATCGGGTTGAACACGGGCTCGCCATCGAAGACGACCAGGCGCGCCGGCGTCTCGCTCACGAAGATCTTGGGCGGAGCGTTCTTCAGCGTGACCGACTTCGCCCTCTCCTCGGTGCGCGCCACGTCCGCGATGAGGCGGTCCAGCGAGTACTCTACCGGGCCTTTGGGGAACAGCTCCCGGGTGAGCTTCTCGCCGGTGGCCTTTCGTTTCGCGTCGGATTCGGAGAAGCGCATCAGCGTGACGTTGATCGAGTCGATGCGCACGGTCCTCGTGTCGAGGTCGACCGCGGTCTTGCCCTTCGCCTCGACCATCCCGACGATCGGCTTCTGCTCGCCGCTCGGGAAGACCTCGACGGCGACGAGCGCGGTCAGGTCCGTGTTGTTCTTCCACGAGTCGACCTGCGGCTGGTAATAGACCAACCGATTGCCCCCCTTCTCGATCGTTCGGGGCCAACCGGGATCAGTGGGCTCCTGCCCGGTAGCTTGAGAGGTGGTGCCGGGCTTGGCGTCCTGCGCGGGCGCCTGCGCCGTCGAGCCCTGACTGGCGGCCGTTTGAGCCGGGGCCTGCGCGGCGGTCATCACAGCGAGTACCAGGGCGGACCACTTTTTTCCGGAGATCATTTGAGTCTGTGAGTGAGCACCCCTCTTCACCTATGCAACGAGCAGGCAGAAGCACCCTCCGCCTACTCGTGAAGTAGGCTGTTGGGGCTGAAGGGAGTCCTCTCTCCAACTCACGAGGCCCAACCCATGGAGCACCTGTCTGTCCCGGAGCTGGACCCCGCCCTGCTTCCTGGAGGCACCGTCGTGGGGCGCTGGCGCGTGGTGGCCTGGGCGGGCCAGGGCTCCCATGGCGCCGTCTACCGCGCCGTCCCCGTGGGCCAGGAACATGCTCCCGCCGTCGCACTCAAGCTGGCGGTGCTCCCGGACAACCCGCGCTTTGCTCGCGAGGCCGCGCTGCTCTCGCGCCTGCGCCATCCCAGCATCCCCCGCCTCTGGGACTCCGGCACGTGGCAGGTGCCGGGCGGCGCGCTCCATCCCTTCATCGCCCTGGACTGGGTGGATGGAAAGCCCCTCTACGAGCAGTCCCTCTACCCTCCCTTCTCCCCTCAGGTGGCGGGGGTGCTGGCTCAGCTCGCTCGCGCCCTTCAGGAGATCCACGCCCTGGGCGCGGTCCACCGTGACATCAAGGGCGACAACATCCTGGTGCGCTACGCCGATGGCCGCGCCCTGCTCATGGACTTTGGCGCCTGCCATTACCCGGGGGCGGCCACTCTCACTCCTTCCGCCATGCACCCGGGCACTGCCGCCTACCGTGCTCCGGAGTCCTGGTGCCGCGAGTTCAACCGCGATCGCTCGCAGCAGCACCGCGCCCAGGCCGCCGATGACCTGTTCGCCCTGGGCATCACCGCGTGCCGGCTCGTCTCCGGCGAGTACCCTCGGCTTTCAGCACCTCGCAGGGATGAGCACGGCAACTGGCACGTGGACGCGGTGACGGCTCCGGCCGCGCTGCGAGACAAGCGCATCGAGCCGCGACTGCGCTCCTGGATTCTGCGGCTGCTCTCGGCGCGCCCGGAGGAGCGCGGCACCGCGGCACAGCTGGCCGAGGCCCTGGAGCAGCTCGCGGCGTCCCGGCCCGCGCACTCCCCTGCTCCGCGCTCCACCCAGGCGCCCAGCCCGGCGCGGCCACCGGAGGAGACGGCTGCGGCTGCACCCGGGCTCAAGAGGAGCACGCGAAGGGGGCGGCTGCTGCTCGCCCTGGCGGCGGCGGTGGTGACCCTGACCGTGGGAGCGTGGTGGCTCGGGACTCGGCGGACGGTGGACACTGCCTCCCTGGCGCATTCCGAGGCTTCGGCAGCCAACCGCTCGGAGCAGGAGATGACGGGGCTCGGCGAGGCCGCCACCTCCACGACGGCCCCTGCTTCACTCCACGAGCCCCAAGGCCTGGCGGAGGACACGCTGCCCGCGCCACTTCCCGAGCAGGTTCGGCCCGACTCCAAGGGGCGCTGCCCTCACAAGAAGCAGGTGGCCCTCAACGGAGGCTGCTGGTGGGAGACGCCACTGGATCAAGAAAACTGCGAGGCAGCGAACCAGAGCGGCTACCTGGGCAGCCTGTTCAAGAACAAGTGTTACATGCCGGTCCTGCCCCACGGGCGCCAACCCAACTCCAGCCCCACCACCCCACCGTGAGCTTGGCCTGGGACTGATAGGAGTCGGCGGGTTCGATTCCCGCCGCCTCCATCCCGAGAAGCCCAGCAATCTTAAAGGGTTGCTGGGTTTTTCTTTGTCCTCGTTTTCTTCATGTGCCCTCAGTGTGCCCCTCTGGCGTCTCTAGCCCAGAGCGGCGCGTGGCTGGGGGATGGGCCGATCCAACTCCTGCACCGCGCTCTCCCGCGCCTCGGGTGACAGGTGCGCGTACCTCATAGTCATCTCGATGGTCGCGTGCCCCATCAACTCCTGAATGACCTTGAGGGCCACGCCCCGCATCGCGAGGTGGCTGCCGTAGGTGTGCCGCAGGTCGTGCCAGCCGATCGAACCCTCCGGGCGGCTGACTCCTGCCCTACGCAGCGCTCGCAGGAGCGGGTGCTTGGTCATCCCAGCGGTGAGCGGGCGACCGTCCGTCTGGCAGAACACGTAAGGGCCGCACAGGTGGCGGTGTGCCTTGAGTGCTTCCACGGCCGACGTGGGCAGGTCCACGGTCCGTTCCCGTCCTCCCTTGGGCAACCCCACCACGCCGCGCCAGATCGTTCGGCGCACGTTGAGTTTGCCGCGCTGCAAGTCCAGGTCTGCCCACTGGAGCCCGATCAGTTCCCCAAGCCGCAGCCCCGTCTTGAGCGCCACGAGGATCAACGTCCGCCACTCCGGCTCAGCGGCATTGCTCATGCGCTCAGCTTCCTCGAAGGAGAGGAAGTCAAAGGCGGGCTTGTCCGTCTTGAACAGCTTGACGCGCGGGACGTGTTGGAGCACGCCCTGTTCTTGAGCCAGTGCCAGCAACTTGTGCAGGACCGTCAGAACGTTGTTGATCGACTTGAGGGAGAGCAGCTTCACCGCACCGGAGCCCTTGCGCTTGAGGAGGGCCGCCCGCGTGGGGGCTTCCTTCCGTGCGCGCGCCCCCGAGGGCTTCTTACGCATGGCCGCTTTGAAGTCTTCGATCTCCGCTGGACCGATGGCATCAAGGGGCATGTTGCCGAACGCGGGGATCAGGTGATCCTCCAGGATCTGCCGCTTGGTGACGACGCTGGAGTGCTTGTTGTTGTTCTCGCTGTACGTCAGGAAGCGCGGGACGAACTCCCCGAGGGTGAGAACCCGACCCGCGCCGTTCTCCTTTCCGAAGGTGCCGGTCAGGAGTGCATGGCGAATCTGACGCTCGTACTCTTCAGCCCCCCTGCGGGTATTGATGGGCGAAGCCTTGCGGATCCGCTCCACCCTGCCGCTGGGGTGCTGGTACTTGACGTCCACCCACCACGCCTCTTGCACCTTGCCCTCCTGGGTCTTCCACTGCCGCAGTCTGACGCTCATGACTTCGAATCTCCGAGCTCAGGTCTGCTGTTACCGGGGCTCCACGTTAGCAGCGTGTCCCGGTGGATGCGGAGGATTCGCCCGAGCCGAGCAACGCCGGGCACCTGTTCGAGCCGGATCGCCTCGTAGAGGGTTTTCCGGTTCACCCGCAGAAGTTCGGCGGCTTCCTCCACGGTGAGAAACGCGGGCGCGGTGTTCGCAGCCAGAGGGGACGCGCTCATGGCTATTCCCCCTCCTGCGGCGTCGCCTGGAGTGACCAGCGACGCGCCCTGGCGTTGCTGCTGGCGTTCCTAGCGTTGTTACCGGAGCTTCTGCCAGTGTTCACGCCGGTGTTCTCGGCGTTTCTGCCAGTGGTATTACCGGCCAGCCAACGGCGCACGACTGCGCCGCATATGGAGGGTTGCCCCTCCAGGGAGTTGATCCCACCCATCGCCCTGCCCGCCCTTCACAAACTCGCCCACCTGCCCAGAACTACCCAAAGCAGGAGTGACACAGCGCAGCGCCTTGTGTCCAGACGCGGGGCGAAGCACGAGCAGTGATTGGCAAGCGTGCAGCCGGGCAACCAAGGGCCCATGCGGGCGGGTGGATGGAGCGTGCGCGGTGCAGGGCACGGTGCGGCTGAACCGTGGCGGACGCGAAGCGGTGACGGGACTTCATACGGGACTTCTACGGCCCTTCTACGGGGTGCAGCTCGGCGCCACGCCCGGTGCCACCGGAGCCCACGCCCGGCGTCACCGGAGCCCACGCCCGGCGCCACCGGAGCCCACCAACGGCCCGCGCCCGGCGCCACCATACGCGTATCGGGCAGGCCTGTGCGCCAGTAGACCCCGTGCGTCGGACAGGTGAAGTTGCGCCCGGTGGAGTCTCCCGCTTCCAGGCTCACCTCCTGGGCGCGTGGAGCCCTCGCGCATGAGTCGTAGCGTGCGCGGTGGAGCCGTGAACGGCACGCGGAAAGGAAGCCGACGTCTGGAGCATGGACAGCCCCTGACTTCGACGCGGGGGCGCTCCCCTGTCTGCTACTCTGGGGGCCTACCCGGGAGGTTCCCCCGCCTTGTTCCGACCCTTCACCCCAAGTTTTGCGCTCGCCTCCCTGCTGGTGGGCCTTACAGCGACGGTACAGGCCGCGCCCGCAGGGCGCTCCGTCGGTCTCACGGGCAGGTCGGGCGAGTCCCCGGTGCTCTACGTCGCGCCTGGCACCGTCACGGTGATCCTGCTTGGCGCTCCAATCCTGCGTGAGTCTGTCCAGGTGGAGGGCCGCGCCCGCTTCGCTGTATTCGAGGTGGGGGATGCAGGCGTGACGCTCTCGCCCGCCGTGGCACTCGGGACTGGCGAACAGCTCGCGTTGCGAGTCACCTACCGCGAGGGCTCACCCGCAAGCGTCCTGTTCCTGCTGACCGGGCAGCCGGGCACAGCGGATGGCTTGGTCAACGTGAGCCGCCCGCAGCAAACCGTCGAGGCGTGCCGCGTGGAACTGTCGGCCACACGCGAGCGGTGCGAGGCGCAAGCCAAGGAACTGGAGGCGTTGAAGGCACGGCCCGCAGCCTTGAGCCCGGCAGCCGTGGCGCTAGGGGGCTTCGTAACAGAGAAGGGCTTGAGGGGAGCAGAGTTTGATCTCGGGTGCCTATACGCGCGCGGGCATGAGCTTCGCCCCACACGGTGCTGGGGCCTTGGGGGGGCAACGTGGAGCGTGGCTGTCTTCGAAGTGAGCAACACTGGGGAGGAGCCGTGGGCGCCTGCGTGGGCCGAAGTCACGCCCGCAGGAGGGGAACCGCGCCGCGCCCGCGTGGTGCTATCAGGGCAAGCAACCATCTCCCCGGGCGGTGTGATGGGCGTGGCCGTGGAAGTGGAGATGCCCGCGCGTAAGTGGGAAGCATGGCTGCGAGCGCAGCACTCGGTGCGGGTGTGCAATGGTGATGGGAGCCGCTGTCTGTCCATTCCCGAGGTGACGCTGTAGCCACTGGCGAGAGGTGCGCGGCATGTTCGCGGATTTTGATCCCTTGGACTTGAAGCCCGGCCAGATGGTGAGCGACTGGCGCATTGTCCGACGTATCGGAAGGGGCGGGTACGCCGTCGTCTACGAGGTAGAGAAGGACGGCCAACGCTTCGCGCTCAAGGTGGCCTGTCAGACAGAGCGCAGCATTGATCCAAAGCAGACGGACGCACGCGCGCGTCGCGAGGCGGCCTGTCTCCAGCAACTGAACCACCGCTACATCATCCGCATGCTGGGGCAAGGTCGGTGGCCGGACGCGCGCTCAGGCTTCCACTACATCGTTCTAGATTTCGTGGACGGCTACACGCTCGCGCGGTGGGTTGAGCGGACCCACCCGACGCCGCATGAAGTCGTCGTCCTGTTCCTCAAGCTGTTTGATGCCCTGGAGCACATGCACGCCAAGAACGTGCTCCATCGAGATTTGAGCCTGAGAAACATCATGGTCACCAAGGACGGCGAGCCGGTGATCATCGACTTTGGAGCAGCGGACTACGCAACAGCCGAGGAATTAACGGATGGGCCACTCCCGCCAGGGACGGCGCGTAACCGCAGCCCCGAGGCTCAGAGTTTCTGGGATGAAAACCGCCTCAGGCACGGGGCCCGTTACACGTTCAAGGCGACGGACGATATTTTCGCGCTCGGAGCCAACCTCTACGACGTGCTGACGGACCCCACACCGGAACGCACCGAGGAGCGGCCCGTGCTCAATAGCATGTTGCTGGTGCCGCCTACCCCGCTGCGAAAAACCAAGGGGCGCGTGCCAGCGGAGTTGAGCGCCTATGCGATGAAGCTGATCCATCGTGACTTGGAGGTGCGGCCAGCGACGGCGAAGGATGCGCGGCGCCTCCTGGCAGACTTGGAGCGCTACGAGGGGGCCGATTGGCGCGAGTTCCCCATTCACCCGGCATCCTCGCAGCTACCGCCAGAGCCCCCGGAAGCGGAGCCCTTGCCAGTGGAAGCGCGACAACCCGAGGGGCCGCAGGAGCCGTTCCCTTCCCATCCGCTCCCGGTACAGGTGGGGCCAGCGGATGCGGCGCCCGTGCCTTCTCCGGTGCAGGTAGCGCCAGCGGATGCGGCGCCCTTGCCTTCTGCTGCGCGGGCTCCTGTGCAGCACAGCCCGCGACGTGCGAGGTTGCGTCCGGTGTTCCTCGGGGCGTTGGCGCTCTCTGTCTTCGCGGCAGTCGTGGCCGCATCCCTGCTGCACAGACCAGCGCAACCCGAGCGGCCCCCCGTGGCCAGGAGCACACCAGCGGACCAGCTCCCAGCCTCAAGCACTCTGGCCGAAAAGCCGACAAGCCACCCCGAACGGTTAGCCTCCCCTCTCCCTACCCAGAAGGAGGCGAGCCCGTCCGTGAAGCTGCCCGACAACTCCCCGACGCTCACCAATGGCGTACCCGACCCGCGGCAAGTCCAGAGAGTCAGCGCGCGGCGCGCGGTCATAAAGAAGTGCGCGGCGCTCGTGGCCTCCGTCGCATGGCTTGAAGCGGGCTGCACTGGCGTGCAGACGCGCCCGGATCCCGAGCCGTGTCCCGAAGGAGCCCTGAAGGCGATGGAAGAGCTAGGGTGGTCAGTGGGCTACGAAATCCCCGGGCCCGGCATCCTGCTGGACGTGACCAAGGGGACCTATGAAGAGGCACGCGAGCAACCTCATGCCGTTTGGAAGGATGGGCCCGTTACGGGGGCCCTGATCAGGGCGGAAGGCAAGGCGCCTGCGGGGATGAGGGTAGATGGGCATCTGTGGACGACGGGAGATCGCATCTATGGACGATACGTCCGTGCCCACCTTCCAGGCGGGCGCACCGTGCCGATCTGCCTCGAACTGGCAAACAGCGGCGAATTGGGCTCGCCCCTGCGAGAAGGCTCGAAGCCGGGCGCCCCGGTGGCGGTCAAGGTGTCCGGGACGGTGGCCGTTGAGCGGTGGAGGTGAGCCGGGCCCGGTAGAGCGCTTGCGCGTATTGGACAGGCAACGCGCGTCGGCCAAGTGAAGTTGGCCCGGTGGCTCCCTCCCTCATCGAAGTGGGCCTACCGAGGCGTTCCGCTGATGCTGTAGCCAGAGCTCGCGCCGCGTCCGGCGCAGAAGCCTTTCACCTCCAACAGACACACTGGAAACGATCTTCCAATAACGAGGGATTTCGATCCCGCCGATCGCGACGGAGCGCGGGAACGAATCCCGCGCTCCAACGATCGCCGTAACTTTCACCTATGGTCATGACGAGTGCGGCTTGCCGCCCACAGCAGAGAATGAGCTACTTTCTTGTTCAGGAACCCAGCGGCAGAGCGGAAGTTGGTGCCACGTACACCCATCGGGCGCCTGGAGGTCGAGCAAGAGACCAGGAAGAGCCATCGACAGCGATGGTTATCCGACCCGCGCTCGCCTGATCGCCCCTGTGCACCAAGGATCGCGCACCTCGCGATCGAAACGCTGCGCTTCCGGCAGATCGTCTCCACATGTAGAGGATGGCGTTGAGCACATCGCATCGGCGATGCACTACCGTCGGCGGGCCGACGGGGTTGCCTCGAACGAAGGGCTCAACCAGTTACCACTGCGCGTCGTTCAAATCCGAGGATAATGCTGTCGGTCAGCAACCTGGGGCGTAGGGCTCATGGCCCGGGCCATAGAATACGGGGCGGCATTCCGGGCAACCTGTCACGTAGGACGAGCAGTGTCCCACTTAACAGAACAACATGCTAGGCAGCCGCCACGG
This sequence comes from Hyalangium sp., assembly GCF_045802625.1. Classification (NCBI taxonomy): domain Bacteria; kingdom Pseudomonadati; phylum Myxococcota; class Myxococcia; order Myxococcales; family Archangiaceae; genus Hyalangium; species Hyalangium sp. Next base: position 54,581 of record NZ_JBJMQP010000029.1, read on the forward strand.
TGGCTGCCTGCTGCGGGCTGTGCTCGATAGGCTGTCAGGGGAACGCTACATCTTGGGCCTGCTCACCTCAGTTCAACACCTTCCGAGGGCGCTCCACTGGCCTGTTGTACACTTGGAACAGGGCCGCACGGCAGGGCACTGTATCGTCTATCCATCTCCTAGAACTTACCCGAGATCATTGAATGGCAACCACCACTCAGAACTTCGACATTCACCCCCTCGACCTCGTCTATGCAGTTTCCCAGCAGCATCTGAACGCATCACTGGCGACCTACTTTATGGCGTTGAACCACAAGATCGAGTTCAACTATTACATCGACGACAACGGCAATTATGTGCCGACGGCTCTTGAGAAGACGCCGGACATCTCCTTCAGCGGCACCGTCTTCCCAGTGGTCGACTCCGAGGGGAATGTGAAGGTCGATCTCATTGACATGTCGGCTGCCGGGGCCCTGCAGCCCAATCAGGTCCGATTCCAGCTGACTTTCGCACCAGGTGCTACCTTCAGCTATATGGGCCGCAAGTTCCGCCAGGACGATCCGCTAAATGCCCCTTGGGTGATCTCCATGACCACCAACCTCACCTCAACGGTCCTATCCGACAACATCCCTGAGGCGCTGCGAGAGCAACTGGCGCTCTTGATGAAGAACTACGGAGAGGTGTTCTCGCTCCAGCAAATCGCCACCGACCTGGCGACCGCCTCCGCAGCAGCGGGCATTGCCAATAAAGATAACTCGCAGTCGAAGATTGGCCAAGCCATCTGGTCTCCTCTCGTCGATGTGATGGTTCTGCACCTCAAAGCGAATGCTGCGGCGGGGAAGATCCCGCTCGGCTATGTCATCACGAAGAGCACTCCCGCAGCCGCCACCTCGAAGTTGAAACCTACATCCACTCCGGAGCTAACACCTACATCGGCTCAACTCGTGGTGGTGCCCAACAAAGATACGCCAGCACTTAGCGCCTTGGTCTTCCCGATGATGACCCAGGATCGGGCTATGCCCACCAACTTCGCGTCGCTCTTCTCCGACGTGAGCCTTTTTGGCGATGTCCGGACCGCCGCTGGGGTAGCTATAGTGAGCACCAACCTTGTCCGGACAGTCCTGCGGGCCAACCTGGATAAGGAGGGTGTCACCGCAAAGGCGTCTCAGTTTCTCAAGGTCGCTGCCAACAGCAAGTCCCCGACCACGTACACGTTAGCGGAAGGCACTGGGGGGATTTACGAGGATACAAACCCCACCGGGTCCGCCCCCCCGGGGACCTATCTCTCCTTTTCCTTCGCGCAGCGCTCTTCGGATAGCTGGAGTTTCCTCTCTGCGCATGGCGGTGGGACTAGCTCTATGCAATGCAATTTTTCCGTTTCTGGTTCCACTGCCTCCAAAGACGGCGGAAGCCTCCTCACGCTCAAAGGCACCTACCGGTTGACCGCTAGCGAGACCCAAGGCTCTTTGGGCTGGCAGATGCCCTGGACGACATTCCCCTGGTCCATCCAGTTCGTCATCGGCAACAGCAACACACCTGGTAGTTACGGGGCAATCACTTTCACCAATCAGAATGAAGATTTCGGCTCAACTCCGCAGCCCGAAGACCCGAGCAGTTGGGAGAAGTTCCTCGACGCTATCAATCCATTTGTCAGCATGGCAAAGGATATCGGCGGCATTCGAGGCCACCTCAGCAAACTTCTCCAGGAGAAACTTCGTCCTGCCCTGATAGCCTCATTTGCGCCCCTCAACAAATTCGTGATGATTGGCGGCAATGTCTTCACTTTCTCTAACGTCCATCTGAATTCGAACTATCTCCTTGTCACAGACATCGCCTACCAGAGCCCCACCGCCGCTCCGTCCCCCCCTCCCGTCGAAGGCTAGGCGTCTGTGTCCATTTATCCAGCTACCCACCGCTCCCCGCGACGCGCGCCTCATACGACTTGATCACTTCACTATCTCTCAGAGGAAGATTTACCTGGGAGGACTGCTGAGCGTTCAAAGAAGTGATCGAGTAGTACTAACGCCATAAACTCACGAGTCCATACCCATGCCTGTGACAAAGATTACCCATAATTCTCAGTATATGGAGAACCACCGAGCCGTGCAGCCGCTGGCGGCCCAGTCAGCGCTGGCTGCTGCCAAGACCTCTGGCGGGGGCGCGCTTCTGCTATCCATCGACCAAGGCGGGTTGCTGCGTATCACCGCTAGGCTGGATGGCCATGCAGACGGCTGGATCAGCCATACGGTCAGTAGCGAGTTGACCGACAAGTATCCTGTAGGCACAACCGTCAAGGCCAAAGCTTTCGGCGTCACCCAGTCCCAAGATACCGGCCCGATTACCATCCTAGTGGTTGTCAACATCAAGGAGCCTGGGGTGACGGGAACTAGTTACGACGACGTGTGGATGCTGTCCGGGCTCGACAGCTCTACAACGGCACGGTGGCTGACCGACCCTGCTGCTCGCGCATGGGTGACCCGCCGCTTCGACTTCACCAGTTCCGACTTCCCAAGCCTAGGCGCGGCGAATCTCTCCGTCGCCGATGTCCACCTTGCCCGCGTCGTCGGTCAAGTCTCCGCCCCAGCCCTAGCCGCAGTCACGGTGACAGATCCTGCCAGCAAGATCAAACGACCGTTCCTCGTCAACCTGAATCCCACCGTCGCTTCAGGCGTATGGACATATCATCTGCCCGGCCAGAGCTACACCGAGCTGCTGGATAGTGCCGTCGGCCAAGCCTTTCCCTCGCTCAGTACCGGCATCTACAGCTTGTACACCAGCGTCGAGGGAAGTGCCGACAGAGTTACCGCGCTTTCTTTCCACCCACGCGTGGTGACTGCCCCTACCGCGCTCTTCGCTGTACCGGTCGGAGCTTCCGCTATCGCCAGCCTTCCAGCAGGGCAGAGCAGCGGGCCTTTCACCGACCTGCTCGTGGCAGGCGACGGCACCCTAACGCTTGTGTCCTATGACGCGAAGACCGCGCAGGACCAGCTTCGCCATGGCATCGTGATCACCTCCAGCCCGTTCATCTCTGGAGTGACGGAACTGCACGCGGTCACCGATCAGACCACCGTTTCAGTCTGGGGTCTCAACGGATCAAATCAGCTCTTCTACACCCAAGCCCCCTTCTCCCAGCGCTACACCCCAGGCGCGTGGAGCCCGCCGCTGCCGCTGCTGAGAGACGTCCTGCGGGCCTCCCCCTACCTTAGTGATACCCGAAATCTGACGACCCTCTTCGCGGTCGTCAAAGTAGCTGGCAGCGAGAAAGAGGCGCTGATTGAGCTTTCCAAGGATCCGGGGCCCACACAAGATGCCGCGCCTTGGATCCAGCGAACCATCAACCTGCCGGCTCCAACGGCTTTCCTGACGCTCCAGAGTTACACCACGCGAATCCTCCTGACGGACGGCTCGAACCTGCCGGTCCCCGATGCCGAAGTGACGGTGACACCGTCCTCGGCCTGTGTGCTTGAGATCAACGGACTCAGTTATACCGCCACGCCCTCCCGGCCGGTGGTTGTCACTTCGGACTTCACCGGCGAGGTCTCCATCGTGCAGGAAGTCTCCTCGCTCTCGGCGGCGACCTACACAGTGACGGTGGATGGCTCCGCAGCAACCATCGACCCAATGGCCGAGGTCAGACAAGCATTGTCCCGAATCACCTCGGGGAGCGACCTGCTAGCGGCAACCTACACGGACTCCATGGGGAATCAGCAGCCCTTGCTGGATAGCAGAAAGGTGTCTGCGGAGAATGCCCACGCGGTAGCCAGCCTCATCCAGCAGATCCTAACCCCCCCCCTGCGGGCGAATCTGGCGGCTGTCACCGCCCAGACTGTTGGAACCGAAGGCTCAGTTGGGATTGCCGTCGCGATTGGCGACTTAGTCCAATCCCTAGTCCATGCCATCAAGGATGGATACCAAGCGGCACTCCACTTGCTGGAGGAAGGCTGGGCCTTGGTGGTAAAGATCGGCAACAAGATCTTCCGTGCGGTTATCAAGACCGTAGAAGGCGCGATGGGCGCCGTCGCCAGCTTGCTCCAGCAGATCGAGGTGGGCGTCGAAAAGGCGTTCCGCTGGCTAGCCTCCCTATTCAATTGGAGAGACATCCTTAAGGTCCGGGATGCGCTAGTCAGCTTCTACGATCAAGCACTGGATTCAGCCGCCAGTAGCGCGGCTTCGCTGAAGCAGCGGTGCAACTCCTGGATTGATCAGTTGGAGAGCAAGCTTAGGGACAAGGACGCTCGCGGCAATCTATTCAACTCTCTAGGCAGTCAGTCCGGAAGTTCGCTCCTATCGAGGCGACCTGCCAACACCACGGTGGGGAGTTCAGACCTACGGGTCGATTCTCGGCTTGGGTGGGTGAAAACGCAGCTAGCCAACATGGGCGCGTCGAGCCTAGCCCCCAACTCCTCTGTGGCTGCCATGACGTTCGCCACGGATCTTGCTAAGGCTTTCACCGACGCACTGAACCAACTGGGGAGCCAAGTGGGGCAGGCGTTCTTGGGCTTAGCCTCGGACAGCGCAGACCTTATCAGTGGCCGTGTCACTGCGAAGCAGTGGCTGGACAAGGCCGTCGTGCTGTTGGCGGAGTTTGGGCTGGAAGTGGTGCGGACTGTCGCCAATGCCGGGCTGGAAATGGCTAGCAGCGTGGCGGAAGCCGCCCGCGCGGGCCTAAAGCAGAAGATCGAAATCCCTGTGTTGTCGGCGCTCTACCGCCACATTTCGGGAGGGCACGATCTTACGATGCTGGATGCGATATGCCTGCTGCAGTCTGTGGTGCTGACACTGAGTTTCAAACTGGCAACCTCCGCGAAGGATGTCTCGCCCCTAGTCCTGACGTTGACCGGTAAGAGCGCCAGCCAGGCCATCGCGAGACTTGCCCAGGCCTCACCTACGGGCAATCCGGCCGTTCCCCAGGCTATGACGACCGCGCTGAGTGACTTGGTCGGCCCGGACGTTCGCGGCTCTGCCGCACAGTTCGCGCAGCCGGTGCCTTCCGGGCAACCAGACCCCACGATGGTCTTGGCCAAGGCTCAGCCAGGGGAGGACCAGCGAGAGCGTGCAATTATGGGCGGCGCTTTAAAAATAGTCCACGCCTACACTCTGGCCTCCCACGAGGTGCTGAATACGAATGTCACGTTCTCTTTAGATCTCATAGCCCGGTTCGGGCTGTCCGTGACGGCGTTATTCGGAACGGTCAAACAAGGGGAGGCGCCTGCAGTCCCCCTTGGGATGGCCTTCGTGGATTTCGTATATGGGTTCATCGCGGCTGCGGCGATGGGGCTTTCCTTTTCTGGGGTAAGGGGGGATGAACCGAAGGTGATGGGAGAACTTCTTCGAAAGATTGACTGGCTCGTCTCAGGCGCGAGCGGTTTGATTGGCATCTACGGAACCATCGTCGGCGGCTGCAACCTATCGCCAGCGTTATACGCGGCTACGGCGGCGGCGGACTTGGCCCAGCATTTCCTGAAAGGGAATCCGCAGGTGGCAACCATCGTCCTGGCGGCGCGGACTGAGGCCTGTACACTCTCCGGCGTGGTCGATCTCGGAAAGGCATGACGGCTTGGGCTTGGCTTCGTGGCTGGTGAATGGCTTGGGTTGCACCGACTGAACTTGCGCGAGTGGGGACTTTCCTCGTTCTGCGCGGGATTTCGATCGCAGACAACACGATCGTTACCTCATTTCGCGCCGCAGTGGGGTCCAGTCATTTCAAGCGTTTCGCGCGGCGCGATGGCGGCTGGGGAGCCCAGAGTCCAAGCCTCTGGGCTTCCATCCGCGCGAATTTCCTCGTGCAGGCACCTGCGGCGAGAGCCCGCGCTTTCCCAAGGTCGTAAAGATCGAAATCCCGCGCGCTCGACGATCGTTTCCACTCTGACACCAAGACCTACACGGAGGCTTGTGGCAGACTGATGCAAGGCGTAGAATCAACAAGACTTTCAGTGACCATTCATCTGGACGACAGACCATGAGTGACGTGACAGCGGGGCAAGGCTTGAATTTGGCAGACGGACTTCAATACGGCGCAGTGGCTCTCATTGGGGCTCTCATCGGCATGGGGGAACTGATCTCTCGCTACAAGGATGACCCTGCTGGGGCCATCACTAATCGCCCTGCCATTACCTACATGCTGGTCAACGTCATTGCGTCGATGATCGCCCTACTGGCCCTCAAGTCGATGCCTATCAGCCTCGCGCCAGATCCCGCAGACAAAGTCATCGACGCCCAATTGGAGTCCGCTAAAAAGGAACTGGACGTCGCTGCCAGAGAGCTGAACTCCGCAAGTGAGGAGTGGATTTCTGCCACAGATGCAAAATCTCTCGCTGATAAAGAACTCGCCAATGCTAAGTCGGCTATGACGCCCTTTGACCAGGAAAGGCTGAACGCCCAGGAGGAGTTGAGCACAACCACGGCGGAATTAGAAACCGCCAATCAAGCTCTGCACAAGGCTAACCAAGACCTGGATTCTGCGACGAAAACTCGGAAGGCCAGCCCTTCAGTCAGTGAGCAGCCGACCAAGAACCTCCAGCAGGCGGTCAATGACGCCGAACAGTATCGCAGTACGGCGCAGCAGAAGGTTGATGCAGCTTTGCAGCGCCTCCGCCAAGCGAAACAGAACTATGTATTCAACTCTGGGCGGCTGACAGACGCTGAGCAGAAGCTTTCGAAGGCGTCCGAGAGGGTTACAGCCGCCGAAGCGAACCGCGGGACCGCCCGGAAGAAAGTCGATGAGGCGAAGAAGCATGCCGTCGACGTTGAGCAAGCCAATACCCATGGGGAGGGCCGTGCGGCCAATCGCGTCGGCTACGTGCTGCTCGCTGGATTCGGCGCAATGAGTCTACTCCGCTCCTCAGCCTTCAACATGCGTGTGGGCGACAATGACATTTCAGTCGGCCCGAGTGCATTGTTGCAGGTCATACTCATGGCAACGGACCGAGCTGTGGACCGGGCTCGCGCGAAGAGCCGTGCCGAGCAAATGGCCAAGACCATGAAATTTATTAAATTTGACCAGATTGAGGAGAGCCTACCACAACTCGCCTTCTCGATGATGCAGAACGTACAGAAGAACGAAAAGGAGGGCTTCAAACAGCAGATCGAGCAGCTACGCCAGGCGAAGATCGATCCCGTTGCGAAGCTGAGGCATCCCCTCATTTTGCGAGCAGGCAGGCAAGCGTTGACTGGGCCGTCTGATGCAATAAGTAGGGTGTAGCGGCCACTACTTGACCGGTGAGGTCATCGGCCATCAACGAGGAGCAGGTTCGTACCTTCCTGGAGGGGTTGTTCGGGGAGGATTTGCACGCCAAGCGAGTGCTGTCGCTGACGCTGGCGACGCTGGGAGTGGTCCACGCGGCCAGTCTGTCGGTGTACGCCATCGGGCAGGCGGTGGCGC
>NZ_JBJMQP010000030.1:0-12950 GCF_045802625.1 Hyalangium sp.
AACAATCACTGCACCGACGACGATCTCGGGTGCCGCGAAGACACAGAGGGCCACGACTGCGGGAGCGGCTGCATCCGCGTAGGCGACAGCGCATCTTTTGGTGACATCCCGAAACCTGACCCTGTCCCGATCGAGAGCGTGAAAGCACCGCTCCGCAAGGATCGGCCATTCGTTGGAGGCTTCCCGCACCACGCAATGCCCGTCATCCGTCCAGGGGAACTGCGCCGCCCGCTGAAGGTTGGCGAATCTCGGACTCGGATCCTCTACCTCTCCCGGGCTCGGATCCATCGTTGCGCAGGCTGAGAGCAGGAGCAGAAGCAGGAATGCACTGCAAGTTCGCAAACGCATGGCGACGTCCTATCAATCAAGCGAGGTGCTGCGGGTCAAGGCTACGCCGGTTCTCCGCTGGAGCGTAGCAGCACGCCCGGACAGCGAGAGCCGATGCTCACCGTGAGCCCGCGCGCGTGCTTCGGACGCCCGGCCGCTCAGCTCGGCCAGCCCAACCTGGTCGCCGGACAGGCGAAGAACACCCTCCACCGGCGGCTCACCGCCTGGGCGGCGCCCGACCTGCTTCTCATCGACGAGCTGGGCTACCTCAGCTTCGACGCTCGCGGGGCCGACCTGCTCTACCAAGTCTTCAACAAGCGCTACCAGCGCGCCTCCACCATCGTTACCACCAACCTGCCTTTCAAGGACTGGGGCAAGCTCTTCCACAACAGCGCCGCGGCCTCGGCCATCGCCGACCGCCTCGTCCACAAGGGCCTGCTCGTGCGCATCGCTGGAAAGTCCCGTCGCTCCGATCAGGAAGTCGAGAACGCCGCATGAGCCACCTGCTGCCTACCACCGACCCACTGCTCGCCGCGCCGGAGCTCGCCATCTTGCATGCCTTGGAGACCAGCCTCGCTGCCGCTCAACGCGCGCTCCTCACGGCCTATCCCGAACTGCAGGACGACCTCTGCATCGACAGGCCCCTCCAGCTCAATGGCTCCGGCTGGATCGCGGACGCCATCGTGACGCAAATCACCGGGCTCAGCGCCTCCATCGCCAGGTACCGCCGCGAGTTTGAGCGCGCTCGGCTGGCGCGCCTGCCAGACCGCCCCTTCTGAGCGCGGGCGCTTCATTCCCCCGCTCCCGCAACCAGCCCGCGCCGCGAAGATCGTTCGAGAAGCCCGCAGCCCGCGCCCCAGCGACTGCGGGCTTCTCCGTTTCGGGCTCAGGCGATCTCCGTCGCCGCGATCGCTACGCCGCGCTTCCTCAAGATCGTCTCCAGCGGAGAGCCCCGGATCGTCGGCACGCGAGTTCCAGGCGACGAACCCCACGGCCCTCCGCGCCCCAGGGCTGACCGTGCTCCAGAGAATGCGCCGGAAGAGGCTCAGGCCCGCTCCATCAGAGCGTAGGCGGCGAACATGCCCGGCGGCTGTCGCTGCGGGATGTCCTTGCCCTGTTGTAACATGGCGCGCATTGCCTCTGGGATGACGTAGGGCCTTCCGCGGCGGTCCCCCTCCGCGGCAAGATCGCGCATCTCCTTCACCTTCCACCCATGCGCCGCGAAGAAACCCTGCCAGTCGTCCGGGGCGAATTTCATCGCAGCAGCCGTGACGCGCATCCTTCCCGGCATTGCGTTCCGCGCGCGCATCACCTCCGGCGCGAAGTAGTCGACGATGAGGCCCTGAAACGCCTCGTGGTCCCGCAGGTCGTCGAGCAAGCCGACGACGTCGTTCTCCGTGAGGTACGGCAACAGGCCCTCGGCGAGGACCATGCCGGGCGAGGGGCCCTTGGACACGCGCGACAGGAGCTGCCTCCGCGACGCCGTGTCGAGGAGATCGAGCGGGACCCGTTCGAGCCGACACCGCGGCGTTTCGTTCGCCAAGACCTCGCTCTTGTGAGCGATGACAGGCGCCTGGTCGACTTCCACCCAGGCGAGCGACGGCGGCACGGCCATTCGGTAGGGACGGGTGTCCAGCCCCGCACCGAGATTGATGAGGGTCTGGGTGCCCTGCGCGACGGCCTCTTCGATGAAGCGGTCGATGAGCACCGTTCGCAGCACGGTGCTCCAGCCCGCCGCCTCGCCCAGGTGGGCGACCTTCTCGACCATGGCCCGTCCCGTCTCGCCGGCCAGGCGGGCGGCGAGAGGGTCGTGGAACAACGCATCGGGCCGCGACGACTCCCGGGCGCGAAACCCGGCGGCGAGAAACGCGGTGTCGGCGACGGCATTCATGGGCCGCGGATTGTAATGCAGCGGCAGGCTGGGCTACGAGACCTCACAGTTGGCGTACGTGAAGGAGGCGGCAGGGGTGAGAGCGATTCTAGAGCACCTGGGCTTGCCCACGGCAGGTGCCAGGCGGGTCCCGGCGCGAGGGCCCCCAGGCCGCGGGATGTTGAGGCTCAAGCCGCCCCAGCCAAGAGAGCCAAGCCCCTGCCGCGCACCTGAAGGCAGGGCAGCCTGGGCTGGCGTGTACCCCAAGGTGGCTGCGCCAACCTGTCCACCCCCCAGGCGCACGGCTCAGGCGCCACCTGTCAGCAGCCCTCCTCAGCCCCTTCGCTCCTACCCGCCACCCCTCAACAGCTCTTCCATCCTTCCTATGCGCTCTGGATTTGGTCCAAATTTGGTCCGCCAAGAACCGATTTGGTCCCTAAACGCAAGCGCCGCCCCCGTTCTCAGAGGGCGGCGCGTTGAAAGCGGCGGGTTGCTCGGCTTGGAAGCGGCGGCAATCGAACCCACGTCGGGCGGTGCGAAACCTCTAGCAGAATCGCGCCCTTAGCTTGCAACTGCCCGGAATGATTCGGAGTCGATATCCCGCCGCGTCCCGTCTCGTCCCGTCCTGTCCCAGTACGTTCCGCAGGCTCCTGCGACATACGTGCAACATGACGGAGGCCGCAGCTGTGCAGGTTGGCTCGGCTGCGCAGGGGCACGAGGAGAAATACCGCGTAGGGTCAATTACCCGGTTCGCGGACGACCTCAAGCGGTTCAACCACATCGAAGCGATCTGCGATGAAGGTATCGGCTACCAATCTCACGATGGCCTCCAGTTGCTCGTACGACTGAGGCTCCAAGAAACGCAGAACTCCGCCGGTCCCGAAAAGATACTTGTTCCCGTCGTCCCCGACTTCGGCGTGCTTGGCGAGCCCAGCCGGGAGAACAGTGGTGCCCGGGATACGTGCGCTCGCCTTCTTCAATACGGCGTCCACCTCGGCAGGGGCACAGGGGGGGATAACGAAGACCGTGACCGTTCGGCGATTCGGTGCACGTACAACGCAGCGAAGAATAGTTTCGGGCATGTGGCTCCACGGGCGCTGACGTATGAGGTAGTCCGCAGGTCAGCTGACCTAGTGAGGACGTAACACCCCCGTGAGCAACTCCGCCAAAGAAAACGCTGGTGCTCTGGGCCGAGTTGGGGAGCCTCGACGATGGGCGCCGCGCTGTCGGTGCAGTCCCACCTGGACCGAACTGGGTGCGTCTACTGCTCCGTTACCAGAGCCACGACAAGCCGCAGGATCAGCTTGAGCTGTAACCCTTGGAGGCGTCCCAGCAGGCGCAGCAGGCGCCGCATTTCCGGCGTGTGCGCCAGCTCGGGAGGCACTTCGGGCCGTGCCGCTTCCGGCAGACTGCCCACGGGTGCGAAGCCCATCAGCTCGTGCGGGCCACTTCGCAAGGCCACGCACAGCCGGAACAGCGTGGGCACGCTGGGAAGCATCTTCCCGCGCTCTAGCCGCCCGTAGACCTCTGTTGCCGTGCCGATGCTCTCGGCAACTTCTACCTGAGTCAGCCCCGCGCGCATCCGGGCCGCCCGCACAGCCCTTCCGAGGGTCGCCGCGAGGCGTTGCTCTCGGCGCTTCGCATCCTCCGGAAGAAGGGGGCGCCTCCTGCGGGGCGTTGCCCGAGAGGGGCTCTTTCGAGCCGTTGCCCGAGAGGGGCTCTTTGCGGCCCGTGGTTTGAGGTGGCCTTTCATCGCGGGAACCTCGCGCGCTACGCCAGCACGGGCGAACCCGAGCCGGTCAGCGCATGACAGGAACAGGAGAGAGGAAGCCGGTCAGCTCACCGGGGCCGGTGGTGCGCGCTTCGAGCGGATCGGCTTGTCCCCCCTCCAAGTCAGAGGCAAGCCGATCCCCTCTCGGCGCGACGCCGACACGGGGCTGCGGGGCTGAGTGCTGAGGCAAGAGGCCGAGCGCTACGCAGAGCTACCCGGCGCGGTGGTGATGTGATCAGCCGACAGCTTGCGCGTGGTGGCCTCGGAGTCCTGCGCCGTGGGGCCGCCCACGTCCTTGTGCATGCGGGCCTGCGCCGTCACGCGGCGGACTTCCGCGACAGCTTCGGCGGGGCCGTAGGGAGCCCCCAACGCCGCCAGTGCTTGGCGTAGATCCGCCTCCAAGGCAGCAGCCGACGGGTAGCGGTCCTCCGGGCGCCGCTGGAGCAGCTTCCGGAGGATGGAGCGCAGCGGGGGGAAAACGTCTGCCGTGAGTTCGTCCACCTCCTGTGCCGTGTACGTGGCGGCCCGCAGGATGTAGTCGTCTACTTGCTCGGGCAGTTCCGCAACCGTGGCCGTGGTGTGAGCGGCAAGAACTTGAGCGCGCACCGCTGGCGTCAACGCTGCCTCCAAGTCAGAGGCGCGCAGGGTGGTAGTGCTGTAGAGCCCCCGTGACGTGACAAGCTCCAGCATCACCAAGCCGAGCGCGAACAGGTCCGAGCGCGGGTCCATCGGCTCGCCTAGAAGCGCTTCGGGGGCGCCGTAGTAGGCATCCCCCTGCGGGCGTGGGACCGAGGTAGCCACCCGGCCCGGGAGCAGCGAGCGGGCGAGCGCAAAATCCGTGAGCCTCACCGAGCCGTCCCACCGCAGGTAGATGCGGGCGGGGTTCACGTCGCGATGGATGATGCCCAAGGGGCGGCCCTGCTCGTCTGTGCGCGTGTGCGCGTGGTGTAGAGCGCTCGCCACCTCGGCGCCCACGTGGAGCGCGAAGCCTGCCGACAGGCACACCCCACGCATCATCGCGGCAGTCACGTAGGTGTCCAGCCGCGTGCCTGAGACGCGCTCGGTGAGGACGTAGAGAACGCCTTGGGCCACGGTGCGCCCCAACACGCGGGCGATGTTGGGATGATCCAGATAGACGGCTAGCCGCGCTTCCTCCTCCAGCCGCGCGCGGATCTTGGCGAGAGCTTCGGGATCGTGCTTGGGCGAGGAGGGCGGCAGACTTCGTGCGAGGTAGTTTCCCTCGGGACCGAGCCGGGAGCGCTGCTGAAGGAGGAGCACGGTTTCCCCGTGGTTCGTCGTCTCCAGCTCTCGCACGAACGCATAGGAGAAATCTCCGAGGGTGAAGAGGATCACCACCTCGGGTTTCTGGGGGCCTTTCGCGGTGGCCATGGGATGCAAGCTCCTAGAGGCGCGCGAGCGAGGCGCCGCGCGACAGAGGGAGACACTACCCGGCACATGGGGGCAGGGTGAACGACGGGACAGGTTGGGCAAATTCCCTCAAAAAACGGCGATTTTTCACCTTTGCCGCAGAAATGCACCCGTCCCCGCTCGGAGAGCCCATGCCTAGCGGGGCCGAGCTGGAACTGTGCGACGCGCAGCACCCGGACCGAGCTGGAGCTGTGCGACGCGCGCGGCACTGGGCCGAGCTGGGGGCCACGAACGCACGCGCCACCGGGACCGAGCCTTGGGTACCTGGATGCGCGATCCATCGTTCTTGAGCTGCGCGCAGTATATTGGCGTGAGATTGAATGACCGAGAGGGGAACCCATGGGACTACTAAGCCAGGGAAACTAAATTCGTTCAGAGGGAGGCACTGCGCGTCCTCTGGTACCAAGGCTGGCGAGGGTGCCGCAGTGCGAAGTTCGTGGCGCTCAGGACGGATAGCGCCTTGGCAGTCGGTCCCCTCTGAACGGAATTACCTTCCCCGGCTTAGGCGACCGGCTGATCGCGGATTACTACGGTGTGCGCATCGAGGTTGAGGCGAATGCAACTGGGCTCGGGGGAAGATTTCGTCTCGTCATTGGTGCCGATAAGGCCGATGAAGCGGCCTGTAATGCAGGCAATTCGGTCTCACTACGCGGGCGAGTGAAGCAGGGCGAGTCAGAGAAGCCAGTGGTTGTTGAGGTCAAGCAAGGCTGGCTCGGAACCAAGTACCGTCTCTTGGTCGATGGGAAGGAACACCCCATTCAGAAGGTGAATTGACACGCGCTTGGATCGCTCTGGGCCAAGCTGCGCGCGACGATGGCTGCCACCCTGGCGCATTCCACCGGCCCGAGTTGGAGCTGTCCTTCGCGCGCGCCACCGGCCCGAACTGGACGCGGCGACGGTGGCCGCCGTGCTGACGCACGCTACCGGGGCCGAACTGGAGCTGATCGACGCGCGCAGCTCTGGGGCCGAGCTGGGTGCCTGAACGCGCAGCACCGGGCCGAGCTGGAGCTGTCCGCCGCGCGTGCAGCACCGGGCCGAGCTGGAGCTATCCGCCACGCGCAGCACCGGGCCGAGCTGGAGCTGTCCGCCGCGCGCGGCACCGGCCCGACCTGGCGCCACCCACCGCACGCGGCACCGGGCCGAGCTGGAGCTGTCCGCCGCGCGCGCAGCACCGGGGCCGAGCTGGAGCTGTCCGCCGCGCGCAGGGCCGAGCTGGAGCTGTCCGCCGCGCGCCACTGGGGCCGAGCTGGAGCTGTCCGCCGCGCAGCAGCCGGGCCGAGTTGGAGCTGTCCGAGGCGCCCGAGCTGGAGCTGTCCAAGGCGCGCGCCACCGGGCTGAGCCGGACGCGGCGACGATGGCTGCCGTCCTGGCGCGCGGCACTCGGGCCGAGCTGGAGCCGTCCCACGTGTGCGGCACCCAGGCCGAGCTGGAGCTGTCCGAGGCGCAGCACCGGGCCGAGCTAGCGAGCCTGGACGCGCGCGGCACCCGGGCCGAGCTGGAACTGTCCCGAGCTGGAGCTGTCCCAGGCGCGCAGCACCGGGCCGAGCAGGAGCACTTCGAGGGGCGCCCACGGGCCGAGCTGGGCTCCTGGACGTGCGCGGCACCGGGGCCGAGCTGGAGCTGTCCGAGGCGCAGCACCGGGGCCGAGCTGGAGTGCTGCGAGGGGGCGCCCACTGGCCCGAGCTGGAGCTGTCCGACGCGCGCGCACCGGGCCGAGCTGGTGCGCCTGGACGCGCGCGGCACCGGGGCCGAACTGCGCGCGAACCACCGGGGCCGAGCGGACTATGGGCGCCGCGCGTGCCGACCAACAGCGCCGCAGCGCCCGAGGGCCTACAGGTCGATGAACTCGCAGTCCTTGACAAGGACGTTCATCATCAGCCCACTCACGCGCCCACGCACACCGACCTTTGCGCCCTTGGAAAGAGTCGCGGCCTTCTGAGCTTGGGCATCGTCGAAGAAGCACTGCACCTGCGGGATCTCGAACTCCTTCCCAGTGCCAAGCGTGACGTAGATAGAGTTAGTGATGTCCTTCTTGACGTCCCCAACGATTCCCACCGTCTGGATCATGTGGTCCTTAAAGTTGGAATCCGCGCGCACCTCGTTGTCAGCGTACTCACGCAGCAGCGTTCGGATCTCCACCTTCTGGGCTGCCTCCTTCTGAGCCGCCACGGCTGTTGTCGCGCTCCCGCTTCCCTGAGCTGCCGACGCCGAGCCCCCGCCCTTCGCCCTCATCGCGGCGCCCATGCCCGTGATGCAGGTTCCCAAGAAGCAGAGTGAGAACAGGCCGCCAAAGACGAAGAGCAAAACCTTGGTGACCGACATGCCCTTGGGCACAGGGGCGCCGCACTTCGGGCAGGCTGCCGCATTCGTGGCCACTTCGTTCCCGCACTGCTTGCACTTAACCAGCGCCATTCCGGATCTCCCTTGAAGGTGGGCCAGCCCCGGCACGGACAAGACTTCGCGCTCGGGACATGGCCCGGGCGTTTTAGGTCCTTCGAGTGTTGAGCCGCAAGGAGGACGGATCCGGGGTGCATCTGACCCCTTGCTACGAGCGATTCCCCGAGCCGATCTGCCATTGTCCGACGTGGGATCTGTCCATGGGCCTCTCGCAGGCCATTCCAAGATCGTGGTATATGCCGCAGGCCCACAGCCGAGGGGGTGAGCGCTAATCGGCGTGGGCTCAAACCACTTCAGGAGCAAGAGCCTTGAAACGAGCGGTGTTCGTCCTTCCGTTGCTGTTGCTGATCGCGGGCTGTGAATCGGAGGCAGAGAAGGCGCGCAAGATGGCCGAAGAACGCGCGCGGGCCGACCGTGTTTTGTTCGAGCAGCGGAAGACCGAGGTACTGACGGCCCCCGGGCGGTTCTTGGAAACAAGCGATCTGGCCTACTTCGACAAGGGGATCATCAACGACTATCGCCAGCTTATCGGCGTCAAGGTGACCAATCGGTCGGCTGTGCCCGTGAAGCTGGGCAAGGGGCGGATCGTCTGGCTGACTGACAAGGGGGAAGAACTTGGCTCCTCTCCGCTCACCTTCAAGGGAACGCTAGCCCCAGGCGCTGAAATGAAGTTCTCGACCTCTGACGGCTCCCTCACGAGCGGAACGATCCAGGGGCGCGCCAGCAAAGCGAAGATCGAGTTCACGGAGATCGAAGTCATCGCGTCAGCACAGCTTTAACCTAGCGCTGATCGGCGGGTGCTCCAGCGGGGCCGAGCTGGAGCTGTCCGACTCGCAGCACCGGGCCGAGCTGGGACGCCTGGACGCACGCGGCACCCGGTGCTGTTCGAGTGGCGCCCACCGGCCCGAACTGGAGCTGTCCGACGCGCAGCACCGGGCCGAGCTGGAGCTGTCCGAGGCGCAGTACCCGGGCCGAGCTGGAGCGCTCCGAGGGTGCCCACTGGCCCGAGCTGGAGCGCTCCGAGGGGCGCCCACGGGCCGAGCTGGGGCTGTCCGACGTGCGCAGCACTGGGCCGAACTGGAGCTGTCCGACGCGCAGCACCGGGGCCGAGCTGGAGCGCTTCGAGGAGGCGCTCACTGGCCCGAGCTGGAGCTGTCCGAGGGCGCAGCACCGGGGCCGAGCTGGAGCTGTCCGAGGCGCAGCACCCGGACCGAGCTGGAGCGCTTCGAGGTGGCGTCCACCGGCCCGAGCTGGAGCCGTCCGAGGCGCGCAGCACCGGGGCCGAGCTGGAGCTATCCGACGCGCGGCACCGGGCCGAGCTGGAGCGCTTCGAGGAGGCGCTCACGGGCCGAGTTGGAGCTGTCCGACGCGCGGCACCCGGGCCGAGCTGGAGCGCTTCGAGGGGCGCCCACGGGCCGAGCTGGGGCTGTCCCAGACGCGCAGCATCGGGCCGAGCTGGAGCTGTCCGACCGCAGCACCGGGGCCGAGCTGGAGCGCTCCGAGGGGCGCCCACTGGCCCGAGCTGGAGCGCTCCGAGGCGCCGCACCCGGGCCGAGTTGGAGCTGTCCGAGGCGCAGCACCCGGGCCAAGCTGGAGCGCTTCGAGGTGGCGCTCACTGGCCCGAACTGGAGCTGTCCGACGCGCCGCACCCGGGCTGAGCTGGAGTTGTCCGACGCGCGCACAGCACTCGGGCCGAGCTAGAGCTGTCCGACGCGCTCCACGGCCCGATCCGGGACGCTGTAACTACGACTACCCCTTCAGGGCGCCCAGCTTCTCACGGTTCTCCCGTTGCTGCTGCTTGAAGCGATTGCAGTGCCGTCCTTGGCTCCCTTCGTGACGCCGTGAGGCCCGGAGACAACGCACACCGGCACTTTGGCTTTGCCGGGCAGTTCTACGTGATCGTAGATGGCTCTGATCTCGACCGGCGCACCGTTCTCCTCATCGGTGACGTAGATCCGCCCGTAGAACAGGGTGCCAGGGGGGGCTTTAGGCTGGCGCGTGCCTTCTTCAACGACGCCGGTAATCGGGCCGCCTAGCGTGAACTCGCACCCGCCACGGTCTGGGCATCTCTCGTCGAGCTTGAAAGTGAAATGCTCACGGTCGGGATCCCAGCCGAGCCTTTCCATGGATTCGACCGCGCCGGGCGAACACTCGAACGGCTCGGCCTTCATACGGATGGACGCGCATCCGTTGGTAGCCATGGCAACCGCTATCGGCAGGGCCTTGCACCATGCCGGGAAGCCCGGATCAGTCGGGGCGGGGGCTGCTTTCGGCGCGCGTGCGGCATGGGGGGACTTGAGATCATCGGGTGGCGTGGGCTTCACGGGAGATCCTTCCTTGGGTGCGGTGGCAGACACGGCGGGGGCTGAGTCCTGCGGGGGCGCGGGCACGGGCGCGGACTTCATAGCGGGAAGCGGGCCAGCGGGCGGGACGGTTGGCGCGGTCGCCTCTCTCGGCATGGAGGGCAACGCGGGGGCGGGGCGCTCTCGCGTCAGCCATGCAGCCGCACCGGCAGCCAGCACGACGGCAGCCACCATGCCCGCCAGCGCCAGAGGCTTGCGCCAGTGCTGGCGTGAAGCAGCCACCATGCCCGCCAACGCGCGCGGCTGGAGTCGGCCACGCACGCGGGAGGCGTGCCTGTCCGCCAGTGCCAGAACCCTGCGCCAGCCCCTACGCGTCGCCACTCCGGCAGCCTGCCCGCCTTCGCCGGGCGCGCGCTGCACCGAGGGCGGGTGTGCTTGCGCCGCGTATTCCGGCCCGGGGTGGTCGGCCAGTTCCGCCAACTCGCGCCGCAGTGCCTCGAAGCTCTCGGGCCGTAGTGCGGGCGCGCGCGCTAACAAGCCCTCCACCAGAGCGCTCAAGGCTTGAGGGACTCGCGGGTTCACCTCTCGGGGCGGGGGCAAGTCTAACGCGGCATCCGCGAGCGCGTTCCGGGCCTTGTCCTTGGTGGGCAACGGATCCGTTAGTAGCTCGTGGAGCATCACGCCCACGGCGTAGAGTTCATCCGTCACCTTGAACGCATAGCGCGCCCCTCGCTTGCGGCCCTGCTTGTAGAAGAACTCTTGCGCCTCGGGCGCGCGGTAACGCTCGGTTCCAGGTGGCAGCGGTGTTGTCGTCAATTCCTCGGCGTTCGCGTAGGTGGCGCAGCCCAGATCGATGATCACCGGCTCGCCGTTCTTGCGGATCATCACGTTGGACAACTTCAAGTCTCGGTGAAGCACTCCGCGCCCGTGCATGTACGCGACGGCTCCGGCGATCTTGGCGAACACGCGAGCGATTTCCCGGAACGTTGGGTGCGTGCGCTCTAGCCATTCTCCCAGCGTCCAGCCGTCTACGTACTCCAGGACGCAATAGACGCGCCCATCGGGCAAGTATCCGAAGCCGCGCGGCTTGATGATGTGGGGATGATCCAGGGTCAACAGGATCGCCACCTCGCGCAGCGCGCGTGCGTGCGTCCTGCCGGTGTCGCCGCTCTGCTCTCGGTGCACGGCGACCTTGATCGCGAAAGGCTTGCCGTGCTGCTCGGCGTGGTGAACGGCACCAAAGCCGCCCGTCTTCACGGCCCGGATGATCTGCCACCCGTCAACGAGCGTTCCGGGCTCAAGCTCCACCGCTCCGATCATGGCTTGTGCTCCTTTGCTGGCGGAAGGATCACCGAAGGAATCGAGAAGGAAGGCGCCCCCTCGGGACCGTGAAGGTTCAAGGCGAATCGAAGCCCTGCGCCTGGGGGCGGCACGTCCGCTTCCACGAGTACCCGCACACGCCCTGGCTTGTTGCCCGGTTGCACCTTCACCGCCCGCACGCGCGCCTCTCCGGTCTTGCTCGTCAACGTGGCGCCGGTCGGCCTCCATGTGGAGTGTTCGGGCGGGGGGATGATCTCCACATCCACCAGCACCCAATTTGCCGCGCGGTAGGTCACACCGGGATGGAACTCAAAGCCGCCCGCAGTGGAGGGCACGGTAAGAACCTTCCCGGTCTGGATTCCATCGTCATTAAAGAAGCCGCTTGTAACGGCGTCTGCCGGACTCAGGGCGGCGCATGGCGCGCAGGCCGTCTGACAAGCTGTCTCCGGTTCCTTGGGCCGAGAAACGTTGATGTCCGTGTCTACCTCGGAAGGGTGCGCCACTAGCGCGAACTCGGCCAACGCGGGCGCCTTCCCATCCGCCAACGGGACGCGCAGCGTCCAGCGTTCACCGGGGCGCGGTTCGCTCAAGGGCTCGATGATGATCGAGACCTTGCCCGTGTCCACGATCTTGATCTGGCTCGTGTCCACCTCGACGGCCTCACCCTGGATAGGGACACCAAACACGATCGACGTGCGGAATCCCTGGGCGATGCGTGCCTCTAGGGGCGAGCCTGTCAGGGTGAAGGAGCGGCGGCGCGGCTCGCGCGTGGGCGCCGGTTGGGCTTGGGCCAGTGTTCCGCCGAGCAGAAGGAGCACAAGAGCCAGGGGCGCGGGTGAGAACAAGAGTTGATGACCTCCAAGGTAGGCACCCTAGCAGACGCCGCTCGGGCGTTGTGGGCACTCCTCTGGCCCGGATGGGTCGCGCGTGGGGGAGTGCCTGGCGCCAGCCAGGCCAAGGCAACGCGCCCGCGACTTCCTCCCGCGCCTGCGAGCGCTGGCCCGTGGTCGGCTGACCGCGCTCGGCTGCCCCCAAGCTAGGCGCGTTCGGCGGATCTACACGCCTGCCTGCTCGCGCCGTGGGGCTCCTGGCGCGGATTCCTGCCGTACCTCCGGCGGCGCTGTCCCTGGCGTTGGCGTTTTGGCGCGCGCTAAGGGGTCGCCATGCGTTCGGGAGGCACGGCCCCGGGAAAGGGGCGCCCCACGGCGCCGCAGCGCGGTTTTAGAGTCCCTGGGAGCCGTTCGCGCGGTGCTCCCGCTGGCGCGCTCTCTTGGCTGGTTGGAGACGATCCTCAGGAAGCGCGGCGTAGCGATCGCGGCGACGGAGATCGCTTGATCCCGAAACGAAGAAGCCCGCAGTCGCTGGGGCGCGGGCTGCGGGCTTCTCGGACGATCTTCTCGGCGCGAGCTGGTTGCGGGGCACCGGGGGAATGGAGCGCCCGCATTCAGAATGGGGGGTCGCCCAGACGCGCCTGGCGAGCGCGCTCAAACTCGCGGCGGTACCTGGCGATGGAGACGCAGAGTGCGGCGCTCTG
>NZ_JBJMQP010000002.1:0-27016 GCF_045802625.1 Hyalangium sp.
CTGGCACGCCATCATCGGCGACGCCACCCTGGCTGACGCCATCTGCGACAGGCTCGTCCACAACGCCCACCGCCTCAAGCTCGGCGGCGAGTCCATCCGAAAGGCCGAGAGTTTGACCACGACCAAGAAGGCGGCGAAGTAGAGAACACCAGCGTCGTCACGCGGGTGATCGGCTTGCCGGAATCGGTGATCGGCTTGCCGGAATCGGTGATCGGCTTGCTCCGGAACAGGTGTCCGGCTTCGCCGGAATACGCAAACGACTTCGTCCGAGAGGAGTGCGGGAGTTCTCGCCTCACGGACCCACAGCAGAGGTTGCTCGACACGCTGATCGCTACGCTGCACGAGAGCCTCCACGAGGAGGAGTAGACGGGAGCATGGGATGACGACTCCACCTGACGACGACAAGGACGAAGGCACCACCGAAGGAACGGCGCTGTTCACCGCGCGCCATGACGAACTCATCCGGCAGATGCTTCAGGAGAAGCGGTCGAAGCTCTCACCCGAGGAGTGGCGCAGGTGGCAGGAGCGCATGCTGGCGTGGATGACGCAAACGGTGATCGTCCCAATCCCGGGAACTGAAGGGGATGGAGAGCGGGGGTAGGGCCGCTAACCAATATGGGCCGCAGTCCTAAAGCCACAGGTTCATGTTCCATGTGCCATGAAAGGTCACTGGGGAGGCTGGGGCGTCGAGGTCGGCTGGCGCTGCGATCCATACGTGGGCATGTAGCACCCGTTCTTGTACACATACCCCTCAGCAGTCGCTTCCCGACAGCGCTCCAAATCGGCATCCACCTTGATCCAACAACCGCCATTGATGACGACCTGGAGCGGGAGGGGGCACTTTCCTTTCGAATCAGGCCTGACCTGACCGGGCAGTGGATCCTTGGGCATCTCCATAGCAATCTCCTTCGCGCCGAGGGCCGAGGGGGGTACTGACTGCGGTGCCGTGATCGTGACGTCCCCCACCCCCGAAGTGCCTGCGTCGCGTGACTCCCTGATTGGACCGCGCTGTGCCGCCATGGATCCCTCTTGGGGCTGTACATGCTCGCTGCTCCGCGGGCACACGAGCGCGAACAGCACCATGGCCGCCACCACGAACAAGAGAAACAGTTGCGCACCCCTGTCGTCCGAAGGGGGGCGCTCGGGATTGGGGTGCCGGTGAGCCCCTCGGTCTTCCTCCGCTCGCGCGCGAATCTTGCGGCGGCGTCTCAGGGCGCGCAGCCGCGCTTTGTTTCCCAGCAACTCCAGGCTGAGGGAGTTGCCCAACAGCGAGGCCATCGCCACCTCATCCCTCGGCCTCAACGGAGGGGGCGGGAGTTGCTCAAGCCCAAGCGGCTGCTCCGCCTCCGGTCCCGCCTGCGCTGCCGCACGCTCAAGCGCTTCGGCCAGCTCGCCCGCCGTCCCTCGCGCCTCGGGCGGCATCGCGAGCATGCGGAGGATCAACTCACTGAGCCGGGGATCAACACGGGGGTTGAGCTCTCTCGGAGCACGGGGCGGGACGATGTCCAGGCGCCACTGGCCTGCCTCGTCCTGTCTCGGCTCCTCGGGCGGAAGGTACTCCCCCGTCACCAGCCGGTAGGCGGTGACTCCCAGCGCGAAGACATCATCCGCGGGCCCCGGCGCGTAGGGCGCCTGGAACCAGCGCGCGCCCAGAGAGAACCGCCAGGCCTCCGGCGAGCGGTAGGCCGGTGTCCCCGGGGGAAAGGGCGGCGTTGTCAGGGGACGCGCTCCCGGGTAGGCCCCCGCGCCAAAGTCCATGAGGAACGCGCGCTGATCCGCGAACCTCACCAGCACGTTGTCCCCCTTCACGTCCCTGTGCACTCCGGCCGCATGCGTGGCCTCGAGCGCCCACGCCAGCTGCGCCAGCATCCGTAGCACCTGCCGCGAAGAGGCGTCGTGCTCCCGCGCCCACTCGTACAGCGGCAGGCCCTCCACCCACTCCATGACGAGGTACGGGTGCACGTTGCCGCCCGGCGGCTGCCACTCTCCGCGCTCGTACAGGCGCGGCACGCTCGGGTGCTGGACTCGCGCGAGCAGCTCCGCCTCGCGCTCGAAGCGTGGGTCCTGGATGTACAGCGCCAGCTTGAGCGCCACCGGCTCCGCGTCTTCCCGGTCCGCCCTCACGGCCCGGTAGACCGCTCCATAGGTCCCCTGGCTGCACAAGCCCAGCACCCGCCAGTGCCCCACCATCGTCCCGGGCGGAAGACTCGCCGGATGTAGCGCGGGGGCGCGAACCCTCTCCATTCGAAACCTCACGTGTGGAATCAGCGGCCTGCGCCGCCGGACCGCACCCTACTCCACACGTAGGCTCTCGCGCACCTCATCTCATGGGTTCGATGGCTCCAGGAGCCTCCTCCTCAGAGAGGAGCGGCGTCTCCGCCGTCAGATGCGAGGCGCAGGCGACGCCCAGGCAGTTACCCGCCCCGTTGCCTCGCGCGACGTTCCCTCCCCCGTCGATCACCCCCGGCGCGAAGATGCCCCAGCCCGTGTTGTCGATCGCGGTATTGCCGGACACCGTGAGCGTGCTGGCCGTCGTCACCAGCAACCCCGTCCCCCGGTTGCGCTGGAAGCGGTTGCCGCTGACCGTCCCGCTGAGCGTAGGCACCAGAAACTCGGCCGGCTCGGCCAGGGTCAGACCGCCCTCGTTGCCTCGGAAGATATTGCCCTGGACATCCACCGTCCGCGCCTTCCCCACCAGCCCGTTGCCGTTGTCGATGACTCGCGAGCCGTGCAGCACCAGGTTGAACGGCTCCCAGGCCGGCTGGCTGCTGGGAGCCAATGCGCCATTGCGGGAGATCACCGTGTTGGTGAACGACGCCACATTGCAGACGCCGTAGCCGAACTCGCCGACCGTGATCTGCCCCACCACCGTGTTCTGGGTGATCACGCTGGAGGTGAAGGAGACGCTGCCGTCGGGGCACCAGATCACGCTCTCGTTGCGGCTGAACGTCGAGTAGCTCACGTCCACGGTGTGACTGTTCGCGGTCAGCGCGAGCCGGTTGTCGATGAAGAGCGAGGACCTCACCTCGAACGCGCCTCGGCTCGCGTCCTGCTCACTGCCCATTCCCACGCCGTTGCCAATCAGGACGGAGTCCGTGAGTGTGAACGTCGCGTTGGAGCTCCGGTTGTAGATGGCGTCCCCGTTCTCGAGGAATACAAGCCGGGACAGCCACACGTGCTCCGGTAAATGCACCGCGTCATAGTCGACCACGTATCCCAGGTCGAACCCCCGGATCGTGCCGTTCTTCACCGTGCTGTCGGCCAGGACCGCGATGCCCTCGGACAGCCCCGCCTCCGGGCCGGTGTGGCGCACGGTGTGGCCACCGAGATCCAGCACCACGCCCGTGCCGGCAATCCGCAGCGCGGGCACCTCCGCGCCTGGACAGGCCAGATCATGGGTCAGCCGCGTGCTCGTGGTGATGGTGTCACCGCAGTGGAGATCCCCACTGGCGCTCTCGCCCGCGCCGCCGGACTTCGCGATGGCCCCCCGCGCAAGAAACGTCGCCATGCCCACGGCCATGGCGACCAGAGCTCGTTCACAACGCATGAGATTCCCCCCTTCGGGAGCTCCTCGGCCCCCTGCCGCGGACGCTAACCACCGCCCCTTCAGCGAGCA
Source organism: Hyalangium sp. (assembly GCF_045802625.1). Lineage (NCBI taxonomy): Bacteria > Pseudomonadati > Myxococcota > Myxococcia > Myxococcales > Archangiaceae > Hyalangium > Hyalangium sp. The sequence continues at coordinate 3,617 of NZ_JBJMQP010000002.1, forward strand.
CGGGGAGGCTTCTCGGCGCATTTCCAGCGGACAGGGGACTGCCCCGCGGGGTCCCTCACCCGGCGCTACTCGTGGCAGCGCCGCGGCTCGCCCTCATGCGCACCATCGCCGGCAGCATCCGGAGCGGCAGGCGGTTATTGACCGGATCTCATGTCCCGACGAACCCGCCTCCGCGGCCGCTTCCAGCTCCTTGCCGCCCTCGTGGCCACCGTCGTCCAGCTGCCCGCGGTGCTGTGGCTCTGCTGGCACACCCACACGCCCGTGCCCGCGCTGGGCGCGGTGCTCGTCTCCGCTCCGTACCTGCGCCAGTTGCAGAGCCCCTGGCACACCACGGCCCCCGCGCCGTCCACCTACCTGGCGCTGGGCTGGTGGGCGGCCTGCCTGGTTTTCGACCTGCTCATGCTCCCCGCCGTGCTCGCCGTCCGGGCGGGAGTGCCCATGGGCGTGGCCTGGGGACTGGCGGGAGTCATCGCCCTGGTCCTGGGCGCGGATGCCGTCCTCGGCCGGCCGCGGCTGCGCAACCGGGTGGTTCGGGTGGAGGGGCTCTCCCCCGAGCTGGATGGCTACCGCATAGGGCAGATCTCCGACGTGCACTGCGGGCCGCATGTCCCCGCCGAGCGGGTCTCCTCCTGGGTGTCTCGCCTCAATCGCCTCCAGCTCGACATGGTGGCAGTCACGGGCGATCTGATCACCCACGGCTCCTCGCACGTCGAGGCCGTGGCGCGAGCGCTCGGGGGCCTGCGCGCGAAGGATGGCGCGTTCGCCTGCATGGGCAACCACGACTACTTCACCGATGGCGAGCAGATCGTCCGAGCGCTGGAGAGCCAGGGGCTCACCGTCCTCCGCAACCGAGGCGTAGTGGTGGAGCGCGGCGAGGCGCGCCTGTACGTCGCCGGGGTGGATGACACCTGGACCGCTCGCGATGACCTGGAGCGAGCGCTGAGGCACCGGCCGGAGGGGGCTCCCACCGTGCTGCTCGCGCATGACCCCGAGCTGTTCCCCCAGGCCCAGGCCCGTGACGTCGAGCTGACGCTCTCGGGCCACACCCACGGCGGCCAGCTCGGAGTCCCAGGCGTCCGCCACCTCTCGCTGGCTCGGATCATCACCCGCTGGACCGCGGGGCTGTACCGGCAAGGCCGCTCGTGGCTCTACGTGAACCGCGGCGTTGGCACCACGGGGCCTCCGGTGAGGCTGGGCGCTCCGGCGGAGCTGGCCGTCATCACCCTGCGCCGAGCGTGAGCCCCTCCGCACCCCGCCGGTGGTCCTGGATTGCAGCCCTGGCGCATGTCAGGGTCCGTCCATGAAACCAGGATTCGGGCGCGATCTGACGACCGGCAGCATCCCCAGGCACATGGTCGCCTTCTCCATCCCCATGCTCGTGGGGAGCTTTCTCCAGACGGCCTACAGCTTCATCAACGCCATCTGGGTGGGGCAGTTCCTGGGCACCTCGGCGCTGGCCGCGGTGACGGTGAGCTTCCCCGTCATCTTCGTCCTGTTCGCGATTGGCATGGGGCTCACCCTGGCCACGAACATCCTCGTGTCGCAGAGCTATGGCGCCCGGAAGCTGGACGAGCTGCGCCAGGTCGTCGACAGCTCCACGGTGCTGATCTACTCCCTGTCCCTGGTGCTCACCGTGCTGGGAGAGCTCTTCGCCCCCAGCATCCTGCGCGCCATGGACACCCCTCCGGAGGTCTTCCGGGCCGCCGTGGACTACCTGCGCATCTTCCTGGTCTCGCTGCCCTTCGGCTTCGGGCTGTTCCTGATCCGCAGCATGCTCCAGGGCGTGGGGGACTCGAAGACGCCGCTGTACTTCCAGGCCGGCTCGGTGCTGCTCACCACGATCCTCGATCCCTTGCTGATGTTCGGCTGGCTGGGGTTCCCCAAGCTCGGGTTGAACGGCACCGCCTGGGCCACCCTGTTCTCGCAGATCGCCGTGCTCGTGGCCCTGATCGCCTTTCTCCGCAGGCAGAAGCTGCCCGTGGCTCCGGCCTGGCCGCGCTTGAGCCACCTGGGGCCGATGACCTGGAAGACGCTGCGCATCGGCCTGCCCTCGGCGGTCCAGCAATCGCTCGTCTCCATTGGCATGGTGCTGGTCACCGGCATCGTCAACGGCTTCGGCGAGGTCGCCACGGCGGCGTTCGGCGCGGCCTCCCGGATTGATCAGATCGCCTTCATGCCGGCGATGACGTTCGGGATGGCCGTGTCGACGCTCGCCGGGCAGAACCTGGGCGCCGGCCACCACCACCGCGTCCGCGAGGTCTTCTCCTGGGGGTGCCTGTTCAGCGGAGGCGTCACGTTGATCATCTCGGCGGTGGCCGTGACGTTCCCCGCCGCGCTGCTGCGGATCTTCGTCTCGGATGAGGCCGTCATCGAGCTGGGGGTCTCGTACCTGCACATCGTCGGAGGCAGCTACGTCCTCTTCGCCCTCATCTTCATCAGCAATGGAATCATCAACGGCGCCGGGCACACGCTGACGACGACGGTGTTCTCGCTGATCAGCCTCTGGCTGGTGCGAGTCCCCGGCGCCTATTGGCTGTCCCGGCACCTGGGCAGCGTGCGCGGCGTCTGGTACGCGATGGCGCTGAGCTTCGTCGTGTCCCTGGCCGTCAGCATGAGCTACTACTTCTCGGGCCGCTGGAAGCGCTCGTTGGGCAAGAGGCCTCCGGCCCCGAACCCCGCCGAGGTCTTCGGCCACGAGACGGGCGAGGCCTGAGGCCGCTCACCCCGCCCCTCTCATGGCGCGGGGGGAGGGCTCATTGAGCACCAGCCAGTACATGCCCAGCTGCCGCACCGCATCGAAGAACTCGGTGACGCCCACGGGCTTGCGCACATAGCTGTTCACCCCCAGCTCGTAGCTGCCGTCCAGATCCCGCTCCTCGTTGGAGGAGGTGAGCATCACCACGGGCAGCAGCCGCGTGCGCTCGTCCTCCCGGATGCGGCGCAGCACCGCCAGCCCGTCCATCTTGGGCAGGTGGATGTCGAGCAGCACCACCTGGAGCTGGATGTGCGGATCCCGCTCGGCATGTTTGCCTTGGGCGAAGATGTAGTCGACCGCCTCGGCCCCGTCCCGCACCACGACGATGGGGTTGCGGATGTTGCTCTTGCGCAGGGCGCGCAAGGTCAGCACCTCGTCGTCCGGGTTGTCCTCCACGAGCAGGATGACACGCTGATTGATCAGCTCATTCATGGGGTTGCGCTCCAGAGGTGATGGCCGTGGCCCCAAGGGGCAGCGGCAGCTCGTTGAGGGTGAAGGTGAAGCAAGCGCCCTGGCCCGGCTGGCCCTCGCCCCAGACGCGGCCGCCGTGGCGGCGGATGATGCGCTGCACGGTGGCCAGCCCCACGCCGTTGCCCTCGAACTCGGCCTGCGCGTGCAGCCGCTGGAAGACGCCGAACAGCTTGTCCCGGTACGCCATGTCGAAGCCGGCGCCGTTGTCCTTCACGAAGTAGCGGCGGACGCCCTGCTCCTCCTTCGCGCCGAACTCGATCTCGGCCACCGGGCGCTCGCGGGTGAACTTCCAGGCGTTGCCCAGCAGGTTCTCCAGCACCGAGCGCAGCAGCTGCGGATCCCCCTGCTCCACCAGCCCCGCCTGGAGGGTGAAGCGCACCTGGCGCTCGGGCTGGAGCTGGTGCAGCTGCTCGGCGATGGTGCGCGCCATGGCGGACAGATCGCACCGGCTGGCCACCAGCGCCGTGCGGTTGACCCGCGAGAGCGCCAGGATGCCGTCGATGAGCTCGGACATGCGCTGGGCCCCGCCCCGGATGCGCCTCAAGTAGTCCAGGCCCACCTCGTCCAGCTGGCCGGCGCAGTCCTCCGTGAGCGCGTCGCTGAAGCTGGCGATGCCCCGCAGCGGGGAGCGCAGATCATGCGCCACGGAGTAGGCGAAGGCCTCCAGCTCGCGGTTGGAGAACTCGAGCTGGGCGGTGCGCTCGGCGATGCGGCGCTCGAGCTCGGCGTTGAGCTGGCGCACCTGCTCCTCGGCGTTGCGGCGGGCGGTGACGTCGGTGATGGTGGCCAGCGATCCCGAGTACTGGCCGTTCTCGTCGTACATGGGCGCGCCGGAGATGCTGGTCCACAGCGTGGCCCCGTCCTTGCGAATGAACTTGCCGTCGTAGATCTCGGAGATGCCCTGGCGGCGCCGCTGGAGGCCGGCCTCCACGGCGCGCCTTCCCTCCTCGTCCATGAACGAGAGGACGTGCTTGCCCAGCATCTCCTCCGCGCTGTAGCCGAGCAGCTCGGTCAGGAAGCGGTTGACGTAGGTGGTTTTGCCCTGGGGATCGAGGACCCAGATGCCCTCTCGGGCCGTCTCCACCAGGAGCTGGAAGCGCTGCTCGGTGCGGCGCTTCTCCTCCTCTTCCCGGCGCACCGCGTCCATGTCCTTGATGAGCGACATGCCCCCGATGATCTGCCCCTGCACGTCCCGCAGGGGGATGCAGTGGCAGCGGACGTGCCGGCCCTGCGGCACGTTCGGGTTGCGGATGAACATGTCCGCCTCCCGGACCTCCTCTCCCTTCAAGGCGCGCCAGATGGGCAGCGCCTCCATGGGGTAGAGGGTGCGCCCATCGGGGTAGAAGATCCCCCGCTCATGCCACTCCGAGGGAGAGGGAGCGTCCGCGACGGTGCCAAACAGCCAGTCGGCGTAGGGGCTGGTGTAGACGAACGCCCCCGTGGAATCGTGGATGGAGATGCCCTCGGAGAGGTTGTTCAGGATGGCGCGCACCAGGCCCCGATGCCGCACCTGGAAGAGCTCTTCCTCCAGCTTGCCCGGCAGCGCCGTGGAGGGAGCGGGGGCCGTCATGGCTTCCTCCGGAATGCGGCCTGCTCCCCCAGAGACGGACGCACGCGTTCCGCTGGAGCCCTTCCGAATGGTGACATGAGTTCCCCCCGGCGCGTGACCGCAGCTTAGGCCATTCTATACCGAGGCCTCTCGGGGTTGTCATTCCGGTGTCCGCCAGCCAACGTCAGGGCACGGGAGCTCCCGTGGAGGCGCTCCACACCGCGAACCAGTCCTGCGTGTCCAGGTGGAGCGAGAGCGCTCGCGCCGCCGAGCGGATGCGCTCCGGCCGCTGCGTCCCCAGCACGGGGATGATCCGCGCCGGGTGGCGCAGCAGCCAGGCGTAGACGAGCTGCTCCAGCTCCACGCCATGCTGGCGAGCCAGCTCCGTGAGCACCGCTCGCACGCGGCGCTCGGGCTCGCCCTCGCCCTTCAGCAGCCGCCCGCCCGCCAGGGGAGACCACGCCATGGGAGAGATCCGGCGCTGCAGACACTGATCCAGGGTCCCATCCAGGAAGGGCTCCAGCCGCAGCGGGTGCAGCTCCACCTGGTTGGTGACGAGCGGTGTGTCCAGCCGGCTGGACAGGGCCTCGAACTGCGCCGGAGTGAAGTTGGACACGCCCAGGTGGCGCACCTTGCCCTGCTGGACGAGCTGGCGCTGCGCCTCGGCCACCTCGTCCGGATCCAGCAGGGGGCTGGGCCGGTGCAGCAGCAGCACGTCCACGTAGTCCGTGGCGAGGTTGCGCAGGGAGCGCTCCACGGACGCGATGATGTGCTGGCGCGAGTAGTCGTAGTGCTTGAGCCGGTTCTCCGGACGCGCGGGGTTCACCAGCATGATGCCGCACTTGGTCACCAGCTCCATCCGCTGGCGCAGCCCGGGGTGGGCTCGCAGCGCGGCGCCGAAGGCCTCCTCACAGCGGTAACCCCCGTAGATGTCGGCGTGATCGAAGGTGGTGATGCCGTGGTCCAAGCACGTCTGGATCAACGCGAGCACTCGCTGGACGTCGGCGCTCTGGCCGTCATTCAGCAGCCGCCACGCGCCGTAGGCCAGCCGGGACACCTCGGGGCCGCCAGCGGCCATGTTCACACGCGGGGAAAGGCTCATGGCCACCACCCTATACCCACCCGGCCTCTCAGGCGGAGCCAGCACGCAGTCCAGGCGCAAATACTAGGGACAGAGCCGCTCGACTGACTTGATCCGCACCGCTCCGTCGACGTTCGGGTCGTTCGTCTGGTCGCCGATGGCGATGGTGCCGTTCGCCGTGAAGTTGTTCCGCGTGAGCTTCGCGACGCCGTCGATGCTCACCGTCGCCACCTTCGCTGTGTCCACCGCGAGCTCGTAGACATGATACGCGCCGTCGGTCACCGAGAACGCTGCGGACTGCGTGTTGTCCGCCCAGCCGATCGCCGCGCTGTCGAGGTAGATCATCTGCGAACGATCCGTGCTGGTGCCGACTGGCGGCGTGAAGCTCCCCATGATGGCCGCGCCGCTGTCGAGTGAGTTGTGGGTGTTCACCGACTCGACCTGCATCGTCACGTGGAGCTTGAACGGCTTCGTTCCGTCGATCGAGTTCGCCCGCGTGATGAGCAGCTGCCCGCTCGTCGACCCGCCGCCGTTCGTCGACGTCGCGAGGCGAACGTAGTCCGCGCCGTACGTGAGCGTGTTCGGCGTCTGCGCGACCGTCGTCCAGCCTTGCGCCGTGATGTCGTCGCCGCCGACCAGCAGCGGAACGCTCGCGCGTGCCGTCCACGTCGTCGTCGACGTCGCCGGCACGCACGTCTCGCAGGCATTCGCCGGGTTCAGCGCACCCGCGGCGTAGACCACGCCGTCGATGAAGCATTTCGGGATGCACACGCCGGCCGAGCAGACCTGTCCCGGGTTGCATGGCGTCCCGTCAGCGCGTTGCGTCCACGCAACCGCGGACGTCGCCGGCGTGCACTGTTCGCACGAATTCGCCGCGTTCACCGCCCCGGCGGCCACCTGCGTGCCGTCGATTTGACAGAGCGCGACGCAGACGCCGCCCTCACAAGCCTCGCTGGTCGCGCAGGCCTTGTCGCAGCCACCGCAGTGCTTCGGGTCGCTCTCGGTGCTCACGCAGGAGCCGCCGCAAAGCTCGACGCCGGATGTGGCGACGGGGCAGGAGGTGGAATTCTCGCCGCAAGCAGTTACGAAACCGAGCACGACGATGCAGGAGAGCGCGGTAGAGCGAATGGAGAGCATAGAGCCCGCCACCTTACGCGACTACACGCCCGCGCGATGTGAGATCGGCCCAGCCGCTTTCCTCCAGAAGGCGGTAGACCCGCACTGTTACACCTGTTTCCTACAACCTAACGTAGTGTTATCGGACGTTGGAGACGTGGGCAATGCGGCCTATTCCCAACGAAAGGCAGGAAGATGAAGAGTCAACCCAAGGCAGCAGGCGAGGCGGCCTCCAAACTCATCAGCGAAAAGATTGCCGGGTTGGGTGGCTGGAGAGGCGATACACTCGCAAGGATGCGCGCCCTCATCAGGGATGCCGACCCTGATGTCGTGGAAGAGTGGAAGTGGATGGGGACCCCGGTATGGTCCCATGACGGGGGCATCTGCACGGGAGAGTCGTACAAGTCGATAGTGAAGCTGACCTTCTTCAAGGGCGCTTCCTTGAAAGATCCTCGCAAGCTCTTCAACTCGAGCCTTGACGGGAACGTCAGGCGCGCCATTGATATTCACGCGGGTGAGGAGATTGACGCGAATGCGTTCAAGGCGCTCATCCGCGCGGCCGTGGCTCTCAATACTTCTGGCGGAAAGAAGTCCACGAAACGCAAGTGAGCGTATAGGGCGCGGATGCTCAGCGCGCGGTCAGGCGCTCGCCGGCGTGGCCTGCAGGCGGCGCCAGAAGAAGTACGAGAGCCCCCAGAGCACGCCGGTGGCCGCCGCCCAGCCCCACGCCTGCGGGCCATCACCCACCGAGAGGTGGGCGATGAGCGCCGAGCCGAGGGTGATGGCGAAGCCGGCGTAGGCCCACTCCTTGAGCCGCGCCGGCACCGGCGCAAGCAGCAACACCACGCCGAGGAACTTGGCCCACGAGAGCTCCACCCGGAAGTAAGTGGGGAAGCCGAGGTGGGTGAACGCCTCCGCCACCTGCGGCAGGCGCAGTTGCGCGTAGGCGGTGAAGCCTATCTGCAGGCAGAAGAGCGCGGTGACGAGCCAGAAGCCAATGATGATTCCTTTGGAGCGGGGCATGCTCAGGTCCGTGGGCGAGAGGGCCAACCAGGGGTCTCAACGCCGAACTGCTTTGCGTACTCGGCGTTCAATCGCTGCCAGCCGCCGAACTTCATGACCTCGGGGCCGACGATGCGTCCAATGGGCTGACTGGCGAGAAGCCGCTCCAGTACATCGAAGCAGATGTGCCAGCCCGCAGCGCCCATCGATATGAAATTCCGGTCGATGTTGTGCCAAAGCGTGAGCCGAGTGCCGCCGCCTCGCGGCTCCAGTTCCCAGCGGAGGTCCTGTCCCCCCCAGTTGAATTCGAGCACCTTGGGCGCGTCGGCCCGCTTCACCTGGGTCTCGGATACCTGCGGCGTCGGCGTTCCCACTGTCGAGAGCTTCGCGGTCCCAACAGCACCGAGGCTCCGGTCGGAATCGAACGGAGCCCATTCGCGGAGATGCTCGGGGTCCGTGAGCGCCTTCCAAACCTTTGCAGGAGGGTGAGAGAGGTCGCGGACGAGCACGAGCGTCCACTTCTCTCCCTCCTTCCGGACCTCAGCGCCTGAAGCGGCGCCCGGCTCGTATTGCTCACGGCTGCTCATGTCTTTTCTTTCCTTTCACAGCGGGCACCTTGTCCATCTTGTCCAAATGTTGCTCCAGGGCATCGACGTGCTTTGACCAGAAGCGCCGGAAGGGAACGAGCCATGCGTCGAGCTCCATGAGCGGCTCCGGTCTCAGTCGATAGAGGCGCCGCTGCGCTTCAATTCGTGATTCCACGAACCCAGCCTCTCGCAGCACTCGCAGGTGCTTGGAGACGGCCGGCTGCGACAGTCGCAGCTCGCGCTCGAGCTCGCCAACGGAGCGCTCAGACGAGAGCAGCAGGCTCAAGATGGCCCGTCTATTGGGCTCCGCGATGATGGCGAACGATGATTCCACGACAGGCATATAGCCACGCGTTTATATGCCCGTCAAGTCATATTCAGGGCTGCTCGCCGTACTGCGCGTCAGTGACCTGCTCCATCCAATCGACGACCTTGCCATTCACGTGCTCCTGAATCGCGATGTGCGTCATCGGGCTGGCCGGCCTCCGCGCGGGCGCCACGCGGCTCGGTCCCGAAGATCCGAGGCGACTTTTTCAAGCACTTGGCTCAGCGGAACGAGAGAAAGCTATTCGGCGCCCAGCTGCTGGAGCGCGCGGTGGACTTCGGGGGCGAAGCGCCCAGCGGGCTCCAGCATGAGGTATTTCTTGTAAGCCTCTGTCGCCTCGGCGTCGTGCTGGAGCCCCTGGAGCGCCATGCCCAGGGCGAACCACCCCCGCGCGTGGATGGCGTCCTCCTTCACCACGTCCCGCAGCAGCTTCACCGCCTGCTCGTTGCTGGCCTCTCCGGCGTGGCCCAGCACCAACGCCAGCCCCAGCCCTTCCTTGGCCTCGAGCGACTCCGGGTTGATCCGCAGCGCCGCGCGGAAGTTGTCCTCGGCGGCCTCGTAGCGGCTGCTGCTCATGGCCTGCCGGGCTTCCTGGAGGAAGCGCTCGCAATCCTCCGACGGGCCCGAGGGCTTGCTGCTGCGAAGCACCGGCCCTGAGGACGCCCCCACCACCACAGCGGTGGGCGCAGTGGGCTCGGTCCACATGGGCGCGGGAGGCGATGGCTTGCGATCGACGAGCAAGAACGCCCCCAACGCCAGCCACCCGAGCGCCGTGCCGCCCGCGACGCTCCACTTCCACCTCGCGCCAGGAGCGCGGGAGTCCGCGGAAGAGCCCGCCGGATCCGTCAGGCGGACGCTGTCGGGCGTGGACACGGTGGGCGGGCGCGCGGGCGCGGGGGCCGGCGCGGGCGCGGGGGCCACTGGCGGCTCCGCGGGAGCAGCGGCCCGCGGCTCTCCGCGCCACGAGGCGAGCTCCTCCTGGAACGAGCGAGGCACCTGGATGTCCCGGCCGTCCCGGCTCATCTTCTCCCGGAACAAGTCCTGGACGAAGTGCGAGAGCGTCAGCTCGGAGAAGCGGGGCGCGATGGAGAACAGGAAGTCCGACAGCGCATCGCCGAACGCCCGGGAGGACTGGTAGCGATCCTCCCGGCGGACCGCCAGCGCGCCCATGAGGATGTCCTCCAGTTCCTGGGGCAGCTTCGGGTTGATCTCCCGGGGACGCGGGAACTCGCCCTTGCTGAGCTTGGGCAGCACGGCGAACTCGGGCCCCTCGACGGGCAGCTTGCCGCACAGGGCCTCGTAGAGGGTGATGCCCGCGGCCCACACGTCCGTGCGCGCATCCACCTGCTCGCCTCGCGCCTGCTCGGGAGAGAAGAACAGGTACTTGCCCTTCACCACCCCCGGCTCCGTGGCGAGTTCGCCCAGCTCCCGGGCCTTGGCCAGCCCGAAGTCCACCACCTTCACCTGCCCCTCGTAGCTGACGAGCACGTTCTCCGGAGAGATGTCCCGGTGGACGATGCTCAGCGGCTTGCCGCTCTCGTCCTTGCGGGTATGGGCGTAGTGCAGGCCACGGCACATCTCGATGCCGATGAAGACCGCTGGAGGAACCGGCAGCGCCTGCCACCCCGAGCGGATCGCCTGGTAGATGACCTCGTGGAGCGCAGGCCCGTCCACGAACTCCATGGCCAGGAAGTACTCGTTGTCCACCCGGCCGAAGTCGAACACCTGGGCGATGTTGTTGTGGGACAGCGTGGCGCAGATGCGCGCCTCGCTGATCAACATGCTGGTGAAGGCGTAGTCGTCCGAGTACTCGGGGAGCACTTTCTTGATGACCGTGGACTTGGAGAAGCCCGCCTCGCCCAACATCCGGGCGAGCCACGTCTCGGCCATGCCGCCGTAGCCCAGCTTCGAGACCAGCTCGTAGCGGCCAAACCGCTTTCCACTTCGCAGGGACATGCGGCGGCCATCCTACCCGGATTCCAGAGCTGACCTCGCAGGTCTGGCTCGAACCACCAACCTAGAACAAATCCGCTAATTAACTTATTAACTTGAAATTCCAGCTTCTGTCCGGGTGAGACATGTTCGACGCAATCGTCATCGGAGGCCGCTGCGCGGGCTCCTCCACGGCAATGCTGTTGGCGCGCAAGGGACACAAAGTGCTGGTGGTGGATCGCTCCACCTTCCCCAGCGATGTCATCTCCACGCACTTCCTCTGGCCCCACGGCACTTCGTACCTGAACCGCTGGGGAGTGCTGGACCGGGTGCTGGCGCAGACTCCGTCCCACACGGAGATCCACCTGGTGAACGACGGCATCCCGCTGGTGGGCAGCGTCCCCCTGGAGCTGCTGAGCCAGTACTTCCAGCAGCTCCACGGCGACGATAAGGGGGTGGTGCAGCGCTACACCTCGGTGCGGCGCCGCGTGCTGGACAAGATCCTCGTGGACGCGGCCGCGGAGGCGGGCGCCGAGGTGCGCGAGGGGTTCGTCGTCGAGGAGCTGATCTCCGAGGGAGATCGGGTGGTGGGCATCCGGGGGCGCACGCGCGAGGGCACGCGGGTGGAGGAGCGGGCGCGCGTGGTCATCGGCGCGGACGGACGTAACTCCTTCGTCGCCCGCACCCTGAAGCTGCCCAAGTACGACGAGCGCCTCAAGTGCACCTTCGCCTACTGGAGCTACTTCTCCGGCTTCTCCCCGGGCGCCGCGCAGATGCACCGCCGTGGGCGCATGTCGATCGCCGTGGTGCCCACCAACTTCAACCAGAACATGACGCTGGTGTTCGGGCCGAGCGAGTGGTTCGAGGCCTTCCGGCGCGATGTGCCTGGCAACTTCCAGCGCGCGCTGGACTTCGTGAGCCCGGAGCTCGGCGAGCGCGTCCGCACCCAGGGCAAGCGCGAGGAGCGCTTCTACGGCACGGTGGATCAGGCCGCCTTCCTCCGCCCCCTGTTCGGGCCCGGCTGGGTGCTGGTGGGGGATGCGGGCAGCTCCAAGGATCAGTGCACCGCCATTGGGATGACGCACGCGTTCCGCGACGCGGAGCTGGCGGCCACGTCGCTCGATGCGGGGCTGTCCGGGCGCCAGCCGCTCGACGCGGCCCTGAAGCAGTACGAGGGCCGCCGCCGCAGCCAGTCCGCGGCCGCCTACTACGACTACGTCTGCACCCAGGCCGAGATGCGCCCGCTGCGCCACGACGAGCTTCAGCTCTTCGTCATCCTGCGCGGCAACCAGCAGGAGACCAACCGCTTCATCGCCACGCACGGTGACATCAGCCCCCTGTCCGAGTTCTTCCAGGCCTCCAACCTGATGCTGCTCAGCGACGCGGCGAAGGAGTCCTCGCGAGACCACTCGGTCTTCTCGGACTTCGAGGCCACGTCGCGCATGTACCAGCAGAACCTCTTCGCCGCCTGAGCCACTCCAGGAAAGACCCATGAACCCGACGACGACACCTCGCGAGGACGACGAACTCATTGCCAGCATCCTCACGGCCGCGGAGAAGGCGGCCCACAGCGTGCAAGGGCGCTCCCTGGAGGAGACGCTCTCCACCCCCGAGACCCGGGAGACCCTCCGGCACTACGCCACCGAGGTGGGAGACTCCGCGCTGCAGGTCTCCGAGATGATGCGCAACTGGGCCTCCCATATCCCCTGGGAGTCGCTCATCGCGCTGCGCGAAGGCACGCAGCCCCCGGGCGATGACACCGCCGTGCGCGCCCTGTGGCGCTTCTTCAGCGAGCAGTTCCCGCCCGTCCGCAAGGCGCTGCAGGAGATGTGGCAGCCGGCGCACCTGCGCCGCACCGTCGATCCCGTCGAGGAATACGCGCTCGACAAGAACACCTACGATTTCTTCCGCCCGGCGGGGCGCGACCTGCTGAAGCGGACGGAGGAGTACTACGGCTGGGTGGAGGCGCGCCGCCAGACAGAGACCTGGCCGTATTCGCGCACGCTGGAGGTAACACCTGGCAGCAGCGCCCGGGTCACCAACGAGGTGGGGCGCCGCATGCAGGGCATCAACTTCGCCTCGCAGGACTACCTGTCCCTCAACGCCCACCCCACCGTGCGCGAGGCGGCCAGCCGCGCCCTCCACGACTTCGGGCCGCACAGCGCGGGCTCGCCGATGGCGGTCGGCAACACGCGAATCTCGGAGGATCTGGAGCGGGCCCTGGGCGAGCTGGTGCAGATGGAGCACATCACGCTCTTCCCCACGGGCTGGGCGGCCGGCTTTGGCGCGGTGGCGGGGCTGGTGCGCCCGGAGGATCACGTCGTCATCGACCGGCTGGCGCATGCCTGTCTCCAGCAGGGCGCGCGCGCGGCCACCAAGAACGTCGTCCGCTACGAGCACCTGAACGTGGAGGCGGTGCGCCAGAGCCTCAAGGACATCCGCGGCCGCGACCCGCGCAACGGCATCCTCGTGGTGACCGACGGCCTGTTCTCCGTGGACGCCGACTGGCCGGATGTCACCACCCTGCAGGCCGTCTGCCGTGAGTACGACGCCACGCTGCTGGTGGACGTCGCGCATGATCTCGGCGCGATGGGGCCGGGCGGCACGGGCGTGCTCGGGATGCAGAACCTGCTCGGGAAGGTGGACCTGGTGATGGGCGCCTTCTCGAAGAGCTTTGCCTCCAACGGCGGCTTCCTGGCCTCGCACTCGCCCGCGGTGAAGCAGTACGTGAAGATGTTCGGCGGCTCCCACATGTTCTCCAACGCCCTGTCCCCGGTGCAGTCGGCGGTGGTGCTGAAGGCGACGGAGCTCATCCGGTCTGCCGAGGGGGACAGGCTGCGCGCTCGCCTCTTCGAGGCTGTCAACGCGCTGCGCGATGAGCTGACCCGGCGGGAGCTGACGTGCATGGGCTCGCCCTCGCCCATCGTCCCGCTGCTCATCGGCAACGAGAAGCTGGCGCGGACCGTCTACCGGCTCTTCTTCGACCGGGGGGTGCTGGCCGCCATGGTGGAGTTCCCGGTGGCGCCCATCGGCGCGGCACGCTTCCGGCTGCAGGTGCAGGCCTCTCATGAGCCGGAGGAGGCGCGCGAGGCCGCCCGGGTGATCGCCAAGTGCATCGCCGATGCCCGCGCCCACCTGACGAGCGCCTTCGGCAGCGAGCTGGTGTAGAGAAGGAGGCTGCCCGCGCCCCGAAAGCGCGGGGCATGCCTCGCAGCTGAGGAGGGGACAGCCATGAAGATGACAGCGGGCGGCCCGATGATGCGGGCCGCCAAGCAGTTCGCCGGCCGGACGGCCATCACCACGCCACAGGGCAGCCAGACCTTCGCCGAGCTGAACGCGGCGGCCAACCGGGTGGGCTCGGGCCTGCGCGCGGTGGGGCTCGAGCCGGGTGAGCGCGTGGGGGTCCTCTCCCATAACCGGATGGAGACGGTCCAGGTCTGGCTGGGCCTGGAGCGCTTCCAGCTCCCACGGCTGACGATGCACAGCCACTTCGACATGGCCGTGCACCTGGACACGCTGGGCAAGGTGCGGCCGGCCGCGCTGGTGTTCGACACCGCCTTCACCTCGGCCGTGGAGCAGCGCCGCGGCGAGCTGAGCTCGGTCCGGCACTTCATCGCGATGGGCGCGAACCCACCGCCCTGGGCTACCCCGCTGGAGCAGGTGATGGCCAGGGGGAGCCCCGAGGATCCCCAGCTGGACGTGGACGAGACAGCGCCCTGCATTGTCCAGCCCACCACCGGAACCACCGGCCTGCCCAAGCCGTGGATCATCTCCTACCGGGGCTGGTCCACCCTCGTCAGCCACAACCTGCATCACCTGGACACCTTTGGACCGGGTATCCCTCAGGTGGGGCCGGATGACGTGAACCTGCACCTGCACGCGCTGCAGTGGGCCTCCGGCGCGCAGACGATGTACCCGTACCTGCTGCGCGGCGCTCGCAACGTCATCCTGGATGACTCCGGGTTTGATCCGGTGAAGATCGTGGAGACGATCGAGCGCGAGCAGGTGACGGGCGTGTTCATCCCCGGGCCCATGCTGATCCCCCTGCTGGACGTCATCGAGGCGCGCGGAGGGATCAAGCACCGCCTGCGCCGCGCGGTGCTCTTCTTCGCCTCGCCCGAGCTGCTGGAGCGCTTCACCCGGGTGGTGGGGCCCATGTGGTGCCATGGCTTTGGCTCGACGGAGCAGGGCGCCCCCAGCGCCCGCCTCCTGCAGAGCGAGGCGGCGGAGAAGCCCGGGCGGCTCCACAGCGTGGGCCGCCCCGCCTCCTGGCTCCTGGAGATGGCCGTCGTGGACGAGCAAGGCCACCGGCTACCGCCTGGGCAGGTGGGCGAGCTCGTGGTGCGCAGCCCCATGTCCGCGAGCGAGTACTGGGAGGATCCAGAGCGGACGCGGAGCTCCTTCCTGCCGGGCGGCTGGTTCCGCCCGGCCGACATCGGCCACATGGACGAGGACGGGTTCTTCTACTACCTCGATCGCGCCAAGGATCGGATCCGCACGGCACGCGGCGTGGTGTACCCGCACGTGGTGGAGGTGGCCCTGCTGCGGCATCCGGCGGTGGCCAACTGCGGCGTCGTGGGGGTGGGCGCCCCTGGCTCGGAGCAGATCGTCGCGGCCGTGCTGCTCAAGCCTGGGCAGACCGCGGGGGAGCCGCTGCGCCGGGAGATCGAACAGGCGGCGCACCCCGGACTCAAGGAGCATGAGCGGCCGGGCCGGCTCGTCTTCCTCACCGAGCTGCCCACCGTGCTGGGGGGCGCCAAGGTTCAGCGCGAGGTGCTGCGCCAGCGGCTCGAGCAGGCGTCATGACGGCCGTGCGGGCGGGGCACGCTGTGCGGCAGGCCCTGCTTCGCAGTGGAGAGCGCCGCCTGCTCACGGACGCCACAGGGAACTCCCGGACGGGCCATGCGCTGGCCATGCGGGTGGACCGCCTGGCGGGCATGCTGCTGGACCGGGGGCTGGCGCACCGCCGCGTGGGCCTCTGGTTCTGGAACAGCCTGGCCGCGATCGAGGCCTTCCTGGCGGTGGAGTGGATTGGCGGCACGCGCGTGCCGGTGGATCCCGGAGCGGCCCCCGAGGAGGCCCGGGCGGTGTTCACGGCAGCGCAGGTGGACGCGGTGCTGTGCGATCCCGAGCATGCGGGCTCCTCCGCGGGGGCTCTCGTCCACGACGACGGCACCGAGCTGGCGGGCCCGCCTGTCTGGCCGGACCTGTCCGTGGAGGGGAGCCAGACGCTGGTGCTCTACCCGCGCTCCGTCGTGGAGGGCCAGCTCCTGGGCGTGCCCATCTCCTACGCGAACTGGGCGGCGATCATGGAGCTCAACCTCCGGCTCTACCGTGAGGGCAGCTACGGGCCGCCGATCGCGGAGGACGACTGCTACCTCACGGCCCAGCAGCTGATGCATGGCACCTCGTTGGTGGGGACCTTCCCCTTCCTGATGATGGGGCTGCCGCAGGCCGTGGCACGCCGCTTCGAGGCGTCCGAGCTGCTGCCCCTCATCGCCCGCGAGCGGGTGACCACGGCCCTCATGGTCCCCGGCATGGTCACCCGGCTGACCGAGGCCGCGGAGCGCCAGCAGAGCGTGGCGCTCCCCCTTCGCCGGATCCTCTACGGAGGAGGGGTGCTCCCCACGGCGGAGATGAAGCAGGCCATGCGGGTGCTGGGCGCCGAGATGGTCCAGCTCTATGGCCGGCTCGAGGGTGGCTGGCCCCTGAGTGTGCTCGGAGCCGCCGAGCACCGCGCGATTGCCGGAGGCGATGAGCGGCTGGCGCGCAGCTGCGGACGGCCCATCCCCGAGACCGGAATCCGGCTGCGCCCGCTGGCGGGCCGGGAGCCCGGCGAGGGCGAGCTCTGGGTGAAGAACCGCATGGTCTCCGAGGCGTATGCGGATGCCGAGGGCTGGTGCTCGCTGGGGGACATCATGTGGCAGGACGAGCACGGATACCTCTACTACCGCGGACGGCTCGACCGGATGATCAACACCGGCTACCACGTCTATCCCGAGGAGATCGAAGAAGCGCTCCGGCAAGTCCCCGGCATCGCCGGAGCACGGGTGGTGGGCGAGCCCACGGGCGCGGGCAGCGAGAAGCTGGTGGCCTTCATCGTCCCTGAGCCGGGGGCGGATCCGGCTGCGCTGCAAGGCTCCGCGCTCTCCTGGTTGGGGAGCCGGCTGGCGCGTTACAAGCTTCCCAGAGAGTGGCGGGTGGTGGACCGGCTCCCGTGAGCGCTGGCGAGAGTGCTCATGAAGGCCGCGCCGCTCCTTGCTCTCGATGGAGAGGTTCGCTCGCGGGTCGCTCGAAGGTTGTCGGGCTCCCATCCCTGAACCCACGGAGGACGTTGTGAACCCTGGACTTTCCCGGCTGCGAACACGGTGGCGGCTGACGCTGGCCCTGTGGCTCGGTGTGCTGGCCGCGTGTGCCTCGGCGCCAGTTCCTGCTCCGGCGCGGGCCGCGCTGCGCGTGGGCACCAGCGGCGACTACCCACCCTTCAGCGATTGGAAGGGCGAGCACCCCACCGGCTTCTCCGTGGCGCTGGTAGAGGCTTTCTCCGCCTCGCAGGGATTCGAGCCCTCCTGGGTGCGCTTCCGCTGGGCCGAGCTGGTGGGAGACCTGAGCGCCGGGAAGTTTGAGCTGGCCGACAGCGGTATCACCATGCGCCCGGAGCGCTCCCTGGCAGGGCAGTTCACCGTGCCGGTGCTCCGCAACGGCGCCGTGCTGCTGCTGCGACGCCCGAGCTGGGCTCCACCCTCCCCCGGTGGCTACCCGCAAGAGCTGGGCCCGGGGCTCGATGCACTCCGGGCGCTCGACCGGCCCGAGCTCCGCGTGGCCGTCAACCGCGGCGGCCACCTGGAGCGCGTGGCCCACAGCCTCTTCCAGCACGCCCAGGTCCAGGCCATCCCGGACAACGCGGGCGTGCGGCAGGCGCTGGCCTCCGGGCAGGTGGACGCGGCGCTGAGCAACAACCTCGAGGCGCCCCGCTGGGCCGAGGGCCTCACCGGCATCGAGCTGCTGGGGCCGCTGACCCGGGATGTGGTGGCCGTCTACGTCCGCTCCGACAAGCCCGAGCTGGTGACACAGCTCGACACGTGGCTGATGGCGCAGGAGTCGAGCGGCGCGCTCGGCGAGCTGCGCAGCCGCTACCTGGGCTCGGGCGCCGGGGAGTCCACCGCCCTGCCCGTGCAGGCGCTCCTGGCGGCCACGGCCGAGCGGCTGGCGCTCATGCCCTGGGTCGCCGCCGCCAAGCAGCGCACAGGCAAGCCCGTGGAGGATCTCCCGCAGGAGGCCCGGGTGCTCGCCGCGTTCCGCGCCGACGTGCGCAAGAACCAGCCCCCAGGCCAGCCGCCGGTGACGGATGCGGCGCTGGATGCCTTCACCCAGGCGCAGATAGACGCCGCCAAGCTCGTGCAGCAGCGCACTCCCCCCGAGGCGGCGGGCCCCACCTACAGCCTGGAGACGGACCTGCGGCCGGCGGTGGCTCGCATCAGCGCGAGGATGGCCTGGCTCGTCGGCCGCCTGCCTGCCGAGCTGGACGAAGCCACGGTGTTGCAACAGGCGCGGGACTGGCTCGGCGCCAGCGGGCTGGAGCCCTCCGAGGTGGAGCGCCTGGGCCGGACGCTCGCGGCCCTGCGCCCTCGCCAGCCTCGGGGCGCCTTGAAGCCCACCGGCTCCATGCCACTCCAGGCTGGGATGTACCGTCAGGCGCTCCCTCTGGAATACTCGCTGCGCGAATGAGCCACCCCGAGCAGGAACCGAAGACCGCCCCGGCCTCCGTCTCGGTAGAAGAGGCCCCCACCTATATCCGCTCCTCCTCCACCTCCGCGAACGATGCGGCCACCTGGATCTCCAGCGAGAGGCGAGAGCCTGGGGGCTTCTCCGTGCCCACGCCCGGGCAGACCCTGGCGGGCCGCTACATGGTGTTCGAGCAGCTCGGCCAGGGCGGCATGGGCGTGGTGCTGGCCGCCTATGACACGCGGTTGGATCGGCGCGTCGCCCTCAAGCTGCTGCGCACCCTGGAGAGCCCTGAGCCCACCACCAGCGACGGCGAGGCCCGCATGGTGCGCGAGGCCCAGGCCATGGCTCGCCTCAACCACCCCCATGTGGTGGCCGTCTACGACGCGGGCCCGCTGGAGGATGGCTCCCTCTTCATCGCCATGGAGTACGTGGAGGGCCAGACGCTGCGGCAGTGGCGCGAGCAGCCACCTCGCTCCTGGCGCGAGGTGCTGGAGGCCTACCTCGCCGCGGGGAAGGGGCTGGCGGCCGCCCATGCCGCCGGACTCATCCACCGCGACTTCAAGCCCGACAACGTGCTGGTGGGAAAGGACGGCCGCGTCCGGGTGACGGACTTCGGCCTGGCTCGAGCCGCGCCGGATCTCTCCCCCTCCGAGCCGCTCCCGGCTTCCCTGCCCTCGGACGCCTTGAGCAGCGAGCTCACCGTACCCGGCACGCTGATGGGAACGCCGAAGTACATGGCGCCCGAGCTGATGCGCGGAGAGCCCGCCGGTGTCCGCAGCGATCTGTACGCCTTCTGCGTGGCGCTCTACGAGGCGCTCTACGGCCAGCTCCCCTTCCCCGCCGAGAGCATGGCCGACTACTCCCGGGCCCGGCGCGAGGGGCGGATCCTTCCGCCTCCGGCCGCGTGCGAGGTGCCCGCGTGGGTGGGGCGCACGGTGCTGCCCGGGCTCCAGGCGGATCCGGCGCAGCGCCCTGCCTCCATGGAGGCCCTGCTGACGGCGCTGCGGGATGACCCGGAGCTCAAGCGCCAGGGCCGCCGCCGCGCCCTGGCCCTGGCCTCGGTGGGAGTGGTGCTGGCGGGGCTCGCCCTGGGAGGCTGGGCGCACCAGCACTTCCAGCCGCCCCCCTGCAGCCAGGTGGCGCACCGGCTGGACGGCATCTGGGATGGCTCGGTGAAGGCGCGAGTCCATGACTCACTGCTGAGCACCGGCCTGCCCTATGCGAGCGGCACCGCCGAGCGTGTCTCGGCGCTGCTGGATGGCTACAGCGAGCGGTGGGTGAAGCAGAGCACGGCGCTCTGCGAGGCGGAGCAGGCCGCGCACCTGCCCCAGCTCGCGGCGCTGCGTGAGTCCTGTCTGGAGCGGCGGCGCAGCCGGCTGCACGCCACCACGGAGCTGCTGGCGCGCGGCGCCGATCGGGCCCTGCTGGAGAAGGCGGCCCAGGCAGCCCAGTCCCTGCCGCCGCTCGAGGACTGCGCGAACGATGAGGCGCTCACCTCGGCGGTGCCTCCGCCGGAGGATCCCCTCGTCCGGGCGAAGGTGGAGGCGCTGCTGGGGCAGGTGGACACACTCGAGGCCCTCCAAGCCGCGGGCCAGTACAAGGAGGGGTTGGCCACCGGCGAGAAGCTGTTGCCTCAGGCGGAGTCGGTGGGCCATGAGCCCCTCCACGCCCAGGTGCTGTTCGCGCTGGCGCGCCTCCAGGAAGACACCGGTGATTACAAGGGCGCCGAGGCGCTGGCGCGACAGGCGCTCTCCGCGGCCGCGCGTGGCAGGGATCCGCGGCTCATGTCCCGGGCCTTGAGCCTGCTGCTGCTCGAGGTGGGCCCCCGGCAGGAGCGCTACTCGGAGGCGGCCCCCCTGGTGCCCGCGGTGCAGGCGATGGCGGAGAGCACCGGCGACGCGCTGACGCAGGCCACGGCCTTCACGAACCTGGGCCTCCTGTTCGTCCACCAGGGCAAGTACCCGGAGGCCTGGGAGAGCCAGTCGAAGGCCCTGGCCCTGCGCCAGAAGGTGCTGGCCCCCGAGCACCCGGAGGTAGCCACCTCCCTGTTCAACCTCGCCATGGTGGACTGGTGGATGGGCCGCTATGACGAGGCGCTCGAGCGGACCGAGCGCGCCTTGGCCCTGAAGCAGAAGGCCCTGGGACCCGAACACCCCGAGACCCTCAAGATGATGGGCAACACGGCGGGCATGCTCTACGAGGTGGGCAGGTACCAGGAGTCCCTGCAGCACTACGAGCAGGCCCTGCGGCTGGAGCAGACCGTGCTCGGGCCCGAGCACCCCACCGCGCTGATGACCCTGGACAACATCAGCATCGTGCTGGTGGCCCTGGGACGGTTCGAAGAGGCGCGGCAGAACGCGGAGCGCGTCCTCGGCGTGAAGCAGAAGCTGCTGGGCCCTGACAACCCGGATCTTGCCAGCGTGCTCAACAACCTCGGGGCAGCGCTCTTCGAGCTGGGGCGCTACCCGGAGGCGCTGGAGAAGCAGGAGCGCGCCCGGGCCCTGCGGGAGAAGGCCCTGGGGCCCGAGCACGCGCTCGTGTCCGATTCCCTCCGCTCCGAGGCCCTGACGCTGATCTTCCTGAAGCGCTACCGCGAGGCCCGCGAGCGGCTCGAGCGCGCGCTGGCCATCGCCGAGAAGGCCCTGGGGGCCGAGCACCCGGATCTCACCTATCCGCTCGTCATCCAGGGGGAGCTGCTGCTGGCGCAGGGCAAGCCCACCGAGGCCCTCGCCCCGCTGGAGCGCGCCCAGAAGCTCTCTCCGAAAGGAGACATCCGCGCCGAGGTGCAGTTCACCCTGGCCCGCGCGCTCTGGGAGGCCCGGAGCGCGGAGCGCCCGCATGCCGTGGAGCTGGCCACCCAGGCTCGGGACTCCTGGCAGCACCTGGGCAACCTGCCTCGGGTGAACCGCAGCGCCGAGTGGCTGTCCACCCACCCGGGCCCCTGAAGCCCGGCCGAGGCTCCGGCTCAGGCCACCTTCGGCGCCTGCTGCTGCGCCTGCGCCTGCGCCGCTGCCTCCGCGCGCCCGCAGGGCCGCCGGAAGGCGCAGCGCGCGCACTGGGACACGTCCTCCGTCATCGGGAACACCGTGGCGTCCTTCGGCGTGTTGGTGGCCGGATCCCCCAGCACGGCGCGCATGCCCGCCACGCTCTGGGCGAAGCGCGCCTTGAAGGCCTCCATCGCCGTCAGGTCCACCTGGACGTCCTGCTCCAGCCCCTCGTTCAGGTACACCAGCGAGGCGCGCACCTTCTCCACCGGGAACTTGTAGCGCTGGGACACATAGAGCGCGTAGCCGAGCACCTGCTCGTCATACCCGTCCCGCACCTTGCCCGTCTTCCAGTCCACCACCACCGGCACGCCGGCCTCGTCCACGTACGCGAAGTCCGGGATGGCGAACACCTTCACCCCGTCCAGGGTGAAGCTGGAGAAATCGTAGCCCGCATCCACCTCCAGCCACTGCGCCGGCTTGAGCGTGCGAGCCAGCGCCGGCCACCGCGAGGAGAAGAACCACCCGAGCGCCGCGCGCACCGTCTCCCAGTTCTGCTTCCACACCTCGTCCGGCAGCGCCTCCGCGTACTCGTGCTCCACCAGCCCGGTGAACGCCTTGCGGTACTTCTGCGTCCAGTACGCCTTCTTCGCCGAGTGCCGGAAGTCGTCCTGCATCAGCCGCCGCGCCCGCGCCTCCACCTCGGCCAGCTCCACCGGGCGCCCCGCGCGAATGTCCAGCAGCACGTCCCGCACGCACTCGTGCACCACGCTGCCCGCCCACGTGTAGCGGTTGTTCAGCTTCTTGAGCACGTACAGCTCTCGCGCCTCCTTCGGGGCCTCCGCCTCCCACCCGCCCCAGGAGCGGTAGTAGTAGAGGTAGTAGGCCCGGAGGCACTCGGAGAACTTCTCGTGGCGGCTCTTGGACCAGGAGAAGTCGTTGGTGAAGGGGGTGCGCCGCATCGGAGGCGCGCATCCTATGATCTTGCCCGCCCGGCCAGAAGGGGGGCGAGCGAGGAGCCCGGCGAATCCCACACAGGACGAGGGCTTCGCCTGGGACTACCCGTCACGTCTGTCCGGCTCCGGACGGCTAGCGGCCGCCCTGGCGCAGCGCCGCGAACTGCTCGAGCACGAAGCCGCGGGCCTCCTGCTTCTCGGCCTCTCCCAGCCCCAGCTTCTTGATCTCTGCCCAGGCCGCCTTGCGCACGTGGGCGTCGGTCTGAAGGTTGGTGTCGCTGGCGAGCTTGCGGGCCACGTTCGTCAGCGCGCGCCGGTGCGGCGCCAGCGTGCGGCTGGTGGGGGTGCTCGGAGCCTGGCTCTCGCTGGGGGTGAAGGTGGAGTCCACCGGGCGGACCGACGTCATCACATCCGCGCCGAAGTGCTTGTTGCCGGAGCCGCCAGAGCCCGAGTCGACGAGGGCGTTCACCTGGCTGCGCAGGTAGCGGCGCGCCGCGTGAGCCTCGCGACGCGACGGCAGGCCGAGGGCATCGACGGCGTCCTTGATGGCACCATTGAGCGCGCCCTTCGAACCCAGCTCGGGCAGCCTCGAGAAGATGGCCGACGCGGACTGGTCGAGCTGATCCATGACCGCCTGCGACAGATCGCCCCCGTGGGGCTTGGTGCCCGAGGTGCCGATATAGGACAGGGACGCCTTCGCCCCCGTGCTGGAGGTACCGAACACAGAGCCTCCGCTGCCGGCCACCGGCAGGCGCTTCTTCTCGAAACCATCCGCCTTCGGGGCCGTGCGCGCCGGGGGGACGATCCCCGGGGAAGCCGTGGCGGGAGCGCTCTGCTGCGCGGGAGTGCGGACCGGCAGGGAAACTCGCGGGGTTTCGATTTTCAGGCTGCTCATGGCGGGGAGCCTCGATCTC
>NZ_JBJMQP010000031.1:0-6435 GCF_045802625.1 Hyalangium sp.
CCCCACTCCTCGTCTTCGAGCAAGAAGAAGCGCGGGTCAGGTGGCAGGTCCGAAGCCATGGGGAAATCTCTCCAGCATTTCCTTGCGGTTGTAGATCTCGCGCAGGAACGCTTCGAACTCCTTCTGCGTTGCCTCATCGAAGCGCCTGAGCCACCGGATGACCTCCAGGTCCACAGCGCGGTGCCACTTCTGATAGCCGCAGTGCGATTCCTTGTCCTTCGCTTTGGCCACGTAGCGCTCATCCCTCGGCTCGTACAGCCCGTGGAGGGTCTTATGCTCCTCCAGGGCCTTGGCGATGGGGCGGGAGATGACGTGGTGGTCTTGCCCCTGGCAGTCGGGGGGCTCGGGCGCGGCGGCCCCCTCGGCTTCGGCGGCGTCGGCGAATGCGGCGTCCTCTTTCGCCTGGGCCTCCTCCTGGCGCCTCGCCTCCGCGGCGTGGGTCGCCTGGTAGAGCGTCTTCACGCCGTTGAGGACTTCGGCAATCCTCTCGGGGGTGACCATGCAGCGATTGGCCGCGGTCGCCGGATCCCTCAAGATGCAGCAAGTCTCCGTGTCCCAGCAGGAGATTTGAGCCAGGTACAGGGGTTGGCTCGCATCGGCCGGCTGGCCCGTCTCGGTCCGTGGGCTCGTGTCTGTCAGCCGGCTCGCGGTGGCGTGCGCCTCCGAGGAACACCCCGCCGTGAGGCCGGGAAGCACGAGCAACAGGCAGAGAAGGAGTGCGCGCCCCACGTCTCTCATTCGATTCATGTTGGGATCGACGGCCAGGGCGCGTTCAGGAAGGCGAAGTTCGAGCGGGTCAAGTCCAGGCGCTCCCAGGGCAGCGACGAGGCGCAAAGTAGCATGGGGATTGAGGATTCTTCATGGACCGCCCCCCCTCCGGTGGGCCATGGCGCCAGGGGGGCCAGATCTGACCAGTCAGATCCAGGGGGGCCAGATCTGACCGGTCAGATCCAGGGGGGGGGCCAGATCTGACCGGTCAGATCCGGAGGCCTCCCGCGGCGATGGAGCACCCGGGTCCGCGCTCACACCGTCTCACCGCTGGGACGGAGGGAAACGTGTGTTGGCGGAGCACACCTTGGAAAGTCAACGGGTTGAACACGTGGGGCCGAGCGGACCCTTCGTACAAGCCTTTGGTTTTACAGCACATTTTGAAAGTGTCTCACCGGTGAGACACTTTTCTCACACTTGGCACAGTTTTGGAGGGGGCCTGCCGCGCAAGTGCCTGTGTTCTCAAGAAGACAGGCGTTGGCCCGCCATGTGCTCTGGCCCCGAGCACGGCCGACGCGAAAGCGCGGCCGGGGAGGCCTGAAGCCTCCAAGGGGGAATGAGCCATGTTCGAGTTGTTTCAGTCGAAGTCCAAGGATGTGTCGAAGCGGGGGCAGGACGTGAGCGCGCAGGACATGACGCTGGAGCAGGTGCGTGCGTCCATGCTCCAGCTCATGGCGGAGGAGAGCCTCAACCACCACCGCATGGGGCTGCTCTACAACTACGTGGTGGACAGGAAGCTGGCGGAGCTGGCCGGCTTCAAGGATGCCCCGGACTACTTCCACCAGAGCCTGAGCGACATCTCGCAGGCGACCCTGGCCGCGTACGGCGCGGTGTCGCGCAACTTCAGCGAGGAGATCGCCCGCCGCTTCGGTGTCACCTGCCTGTCGTTGCTGCTCAGCTACAAGAATGCGGCGAACGTCCAGGTGGATCACGAGCAGCCGGGCGGCACCCTCATCGAGGTGCCGGACAAGAAGGGTGTGGTGAGCTCCAAGCCCTTCTCCGCGTGCAGCGTGGATGAGATGCGCAAGGCCCTGCAGCACCGGCGCCAGCCCGCGCCCGGCACGGTGTTGACGCCGGAGGACGTGGCGCTGGCGGATCGGATCGACGGGGCGGTGAAGGGCTGCTTCCAGAAGGGGGATCCGGTCCGTGTCCAGCTGCGCAGCCATCAGGGCATGGCGGTGCTGGATCTCAAGGGGATCCCCCTGGCGAAATGGGAGAAGCTGAAGATGGCGTTGGTGGCGCTCGACCTGGGCCCGGGCGAGGCGCCGGAGGGCCAGCCCCCAGCCACCGCGTAAACGCTGAAGGCGCGCTCGCCGCAGCCGAGCCGGAGCATGGGCTCGGCTGCGGTGGCAGCCCGGCTACTCGCCGAGCGCCGCGTACTTCTCCAGCGTGTAGCGGTACTTCGCCTGGGCGCGCATCTTCGCCGCCAGGGCCCCGTGGAGGGACTCGTCCCAGCGGGTGTACTTCTCGATGAACCGATCCGAGGCCGCCTTGTCTCCGGCGCGCTGGATCGCCAGCACCTCGCGCAGCAGCTTGCCGACCACGTCGTGGTATTTCTCGTAGTGGATGTAGAGCCCGTCCGGGCGCGCCTCCAGCAGCCCGTGCTCCAGAAAATAGTTCATCTGCATCAGCTGCATCGTCTGGTACGGCTGATCCCTCCGCGGGCGGACGATCTGCAGCACGCGCTGGATGCCGCTCGCGTACAGCTCGCGCAGGGTGGTGTCGTCGTAGAAGACCCGCTCGCGCAGCGCCTTGCCCAGGTACAGGGCCACCAGATCCGACTTCATCTCCTCCAGGGCGCTCGAGTTCTCCTCCAGGGCGTCGCTGTTCACGGCGCGCCCCTTCACGTCTCGATCCGCGCCCAGGTAGTGGCCCACCTCGTGCCAGAGCGTCCGGTTGAAGCCGCCGCTGAGCCCCAGGTCTTTCCGGAACGCCGGCGCCATCACCGCCTCCCACTGCGCGCGGCTGTTCGCGAAGAGCTCGGGGTTCTTCAGGATGTTCTCGCGCAGCAGGATGGTCCGCCCGTACCGGCGGGCGTACAGCGGATCATTGGGGAGGATGCTGGCGGTGTTGGTGCCTCGGGCCTGCCCGAAGTCCGCGATCACCAGGTAGACGCCCACCGGGATCTCCGTGCTCACCGTCTTGTGCTGCTCGTAGGGCAGGCTGTCCTCGAAGGCCTGGAGCCCCTGCATCGCCTTCTCCAGCCGTGCCGTCGCCGCGTCGTCCCGGATCATCAGGCTCAGCGAGTAGAACGCCTTCGCGCCGAACAGCTCGTCGTCGTAGACCTCATACGCGCCGATCTGGGCGTTGAGGCGCTGGAACCGGCCTCGCACCCAGGAGGCGTCCCCGGACTCGTAGTCGTTGGAGAGCAGATCCCTGGCGCGGTTGCGCAGGTAGCCGGCGAACTCGGGATCGCTGCCCTCCAGGGCCGCGGCCGCCTCGAAGATCAGCCCGGAGGCCTTCACCATCTGCGGCGCATAGGCGACGGCGTAGGGCACGGCGTACAGCATCGCGGGATCCGGCTTCGCGGCGAGCGCGCGGAGCTTGTCGCCCAGCGCCGGGTGGAGCCCCTCAAGCACCGGGTAGCGCTTGAGCGTGTCGAGATCCTTCCGCAGCGAGGCGGCCTCCGCCCGGCGAACCACGGTCCGCAGATCCAGGATGGACGCTCGGAGCTCCGGGTGCCGATCCAGCACCTGCTGCACCTGCTCCTTGGTGATGCCCCAGGGGTAGACGTTCTTGCCGGGGACGACGGGGTCCGCCGCGACGAAGGGCAGCCGCTGGTTCTCCAGCGTGTTGGCGATGGGGCCCTGGAACAGCCGGTAGAACGTCCGCTGCTGCTCGGCGAGCGGAGACTTCGGCCCCTCGAGCTTCTTGCGGACCTCGAGCGCCTGGTGGTGCTTGGACTCCTCGTAGACGTCCTGGAAGAGCTGTCCCACCAGCAGGAGCTTGGAGACGGCGGTGCGCTCACCCGGAGTCAGGGCGGACAGGTCCGGCGCGAGCCGGATCGTCTGCATCTTCTCGGTGATCTGCTGGGCGAGCCGGTCATTCCAGGCGGGCGTGTCGGAGAGCGCGGTCGTGGTGGTCATGAGGAGCAGCAGGAGCGGGGCCCTGGGCATAGGGGGCGAGAGTACCTGGACTCGTGGTCCCCGGGCCACGCACTCGCGGCAGGGCTGCCACAGAGAGGGGAACTTCATTCGGGGAGGTGAATTGGCCCATGACTTGCTGCTATGGCTGGTCCGCAAACTTCGCGCGAAAGCCTCCATGAGCCTGCCGCTGCTGACGCTCCCCCTTCTGCTGCTCCACGCTGCTTCGGTCTCCCCCGCGACCGTCCCCGCCAAGGGGGCGCAGGAGGCCATCCTCACGCTCGATCGAGCCGGGCGCTACATCGTCAAGGCCCACAGCCCCGCGGGCACCGCGTGCGAGATTGTCGATCACGTGCGCGGGCCCTTCGAGCAGTCCGGCCGGGTAGGGCGCTCCAGCTGCGAGCTGGATCTGCTGCTGGACGCGGGCACCTACAAGCTGCGGCTGACCTCGAAGTCCAAGGGCAAGGGGAGCGTGGCGCTGTCGGTGACGCCGTACACGGAGCTCAACCCCTCGCCGGTGCGCCTGGAGCCCCGGCGCGAGGTGAAGCAGAGCCTCAAGCCGCGCCAGCA
Organism: Hyalangium sp.; assembly: GCF_045802625.1. Classification (NCBI taxonomy): domain Bacteria; kingdom Pseudomonadati; phylum Myxococcota; class Myxococcia; order Myxococcales; family Archangiaceae; genus Hyalangium; species Hyalangium sp. The sequence goes on from NZ_JBJMQP010000031.1 coordinate 4,422, forward strand.
GGCCTCGTACTGGCTGAAGATCGACAAGCGCCAGGCGGTGACGCTGCGCCTGGCCGGGCGGCACGCGGGAGATGTGCGGCTGTGGCGCTCGGGCGAGTGGCTGGAGCCCCTCACGGCGCGCGACACCAGCCCTCGGCCTCACCCCGGCCAGCCCATCCACGAGTGGTGGTTCGAGGCCATGCTGGAGCCGGGCGTGTACCTGCTCACCGCGTACGGCACCGCGTCCACGACCTGGACCCAGAGCGAGACGCCGGATGACGCGGGGCTGACCGTGACGTGGGGCTTTCCGACGGCCCCCGAGGAGCGGATCGCCACCCTCACCCTGCCGGACACGGGGCTGGCCACGCTGGAGTTCCCGTCCGAGCCGGAGGCGGTCTTCCTCTCGCGCGAGGGCAACTCGAAGACGGCCACGCGCCTGAGCCTGCACGCCATGGGGGATGACGGCTCCACCAACGTGTTCAGCTCGGCCGAGGGCTCCTGCGAGATTGACGGCAAGGCGATCGTCCCCGAGTGCAAGGCCTTCTCCGACGCCAAGCATCGCCGGGTCGCGCTCATCCGCGGCGAGCCCGGGGCCCATGTGACGCTGCGGTGGGCCCGGCTCTATGACGGGCGGTGGGAGGATGGGGTCTACGGCAACGGGGCGCAGTCGCTGAGCTTCGGTGTGCCGAAGGAGGGGGACTACCTCGTCACGATCCACGAGACGCCGCTCGATCAGGATCACGCGCCCGTGGGGTGCGCGCTGAACGCGGTGCTCTCCAGTGGAGACACACTCGTGCAGCGGAGGGACTTGCTGCAGGTGAGCCCCGACAGCCCGTTCCGCCGCTCGTTCAACTACAGCGGCGGCGGCGCCACGCTCCAGTTCGAGATCACCCGCTCCGCGCGCTATGTCTTCCAGACGGCGGGGGACCGGAAGACGCGCTGCGAGCTGTTCCGCTACGAGGGGGACAAGCTCACGCGGCTCACGGAGACGCAGCCGGAGGCCAAGACGTGCCGGGTCGCCATCCCCGCGACGCCGGGCTTGTACGAGCTGCGCCTCTATGGCGGGACCGAGGGCATCGAGAACGTGACGGTTGCCGCGGACGGGCCGCAGCCGCAGGGAGAGACGCCGACCAAGGTGTCATGCATCTTCCCCAAGGTGCACCTGGGCACGTACTCCGCCTATGCGCTGACCAGCACGCGCAGCTCGGAGAAAGCGCTGCGAGGCCTGTTCCTCCGCTCGTTGCCACTCACCCTGGGTGAGCCCCTGGCGCTGGTGCTCGATGGGCGCAAGAGCGTGAAGCTCCCGCTGAGCGGCGGGCGCCCCGTGGAGATCCGCGCGCTGAGCGGTGAGGCCTTCAACTGCGCCCTGGGAGACACGAAGGTGGCCACCAAGGGCGGCACCTGCTCGCTGCCGGGGAGCGCCGGGGAGCTCACCCTGGAGAACCCGGGAGACGCGGCCATCACGCTCTCGGTGCGCAGGCCCTCGCCGCCGCCTCCGGCGCCTCCACCGCTGGTGGCGTTCAGCCCGAAGCTCGCGCCGCTGCCGGTGCTGGCGCCCTCGACGCCCATGTGGCTGGACTTCGATCGAGGCGAGAATCACTCCCTCATCTTCGACGTGAAGGACGCCGGGCTCTACCACGTGACGACCCAGGGGCTGCTGTCCACGCAGTGCAGCATCCGGACGCCGGTGGTGCAGGAGGTGGGCGCGGCGACGGGAGGAGGGCGCGGGCGCAACTGCCTGGTGTCCTCGTACCTGCGGCCCGGGCGCTACCTGCTGGATGTGCGCACGGTGGGGAAGAGCCGGGGCCGTGGCGCGGTGCTGCTCGAGCAGCGCGCGGTCAAGCCCGCCGAGGGGGTGAGCGGCGATGCCGAGGTCTTCTTCCGCGCGGATGCGGGAGATCTCATCCAGCAGAAGCTGCGCGTGCCCAAGCGAGGCGAGTACACGCTGAGCACCGCGGCGCAGAGCGGCGCGCTCCAGTGCCGGTTGGATGATCCGCAGGGCTGGCCCGTGGTGAGGATCCCGGCGCCCTGCACC
>NZ_JBJMQP010000032.1:0-41476 GCF_045802625.1 Hyalangium sp.
CGGCGCAGGCGGAGGACCTCGGCGGAGAGCTGGGCGTAGGAGTCCCGGACGTGGCCGTTGAAGACGCGCTGGCGGGCGAGCGTCTCGTTGATGAGCACCTGGCACGTGGTGCGGAAGGCCCACTTGGCCACCACGACGAGCTGGCCCACCCCGCCCCGGTGCGTGTGGAGCGGCATCGGCCGGGTCGGGTCCGTGTGCTCCTCGAGCGCCTGGAGGTTGAAGGACAGCGGATCCACCCGGGGCTCGACGCCTTCCTCGGGCACTTCGGCGGCCTCGGAGGTGGGGAGGCCGCGCACGCGCAGGCGCTCCTCGATGCGGGAGATCAGCTCACGCGCGGGGATGTCTCGGCCCAATAGCTTCATCGGCGCTTCTCCTCGAGGATGCGATCCATCTCTTCCTGATAGGCGGCTACGACTTTGGGCCACGAGTACCGCTTCGCGTAGGCGAGGCCCTTCTTGCCCAGGGCGTTGCGCTCGTTGCCCACCTCTCGCAGGCCGGTGATGAACGAGTCGAGATCCTTGTACGCCCGGCCCGCGCCGCTGCGCTCCACCTGACCCACCAGCACGTCCGAGTGTCCATTGACGAGCACTGGCGTGGACTGGGCGAAGGCCTCCAGCGTGAGCAGCGACAGGCTCTCGAAGCGCGAGGGCACCACCACAGCGAGCGCGCCCGCCAGGGCGTCGTGCTTGTCCTGCTCGTCGATGCGGCCCACGTAGCGCACGCCCTGGCCGGTGACGTCCATGTGAGCCTCGCCCGCGAGCACGAGGTCCGGCGCATCCGCGTACCGGGCTCGGAGCGCGCGGTGGTGGGAGAGCAGCTCGGGGATGCCCTTTCCGGCCTCCAGGCGGCCCACGTAGAGCAGGTAGGAGCGGTGGATGCCGTGCCTCTCGCGGAAGCGCTTCGGAGTTGCGGCCGGGCGATCCACGCCCACGCCCACCACGCGGGCGCGAGCGTGCTTCGGGTAGTAGCGCTGGATGAGGGAGATCTCCTCCGGGGTGTTGCACATGAGCGCGCGGGGGCGCTCGAAGACGTCCGCGTACACGCCGAAGCGGATGGGGGGCTCGTCGTGCGCGGTGGGCACGAGCAGCGAGCGGTCCGCCACCATGGGCAGGCCCCACACGGTGGGCGCGTAGAGGTAGGTGAAGAAGACGAAGCCGTCGTACTCCTCGCGCGCCGTCTCGAGGTGGGCGAGCAGCCCCGGGCACAGCGGGCCCTGCTCGGCCACCCAGTGCTCCTCGCGCAGCCGCTCGAGGCTGTGGTTGAACACGCTCTTCGACAGGGTGTTGAAGGGGCGGATGTTGCGAGTGCGCGTCACGGGGAAGCGCAGCACCGGCAGCCCGTCCACGCGATCCGGCCCCGGAGGGAAGACGTTCTCCCAGGAGAGGTGATTCTTCGCGCAGGTGGTGAGCAGGGTGAGGTTCCAGTGGGGCGCGAGGTGCTCGGCGAGCTGCTGGGCATGGCGCTCGGCGCCTCCGGTCACCTCGCCGTAGCGCTGCACCACGATGGCCACGCGCGGGCGCTGGGGCTTGCGTACGGTCCGGCGCGGCTTGGAGCGGGAGGGGGCCTCTTCTCCGAGCGCCTTCGCCAGCGCCCGCTGGGTGTTCTCCGCGGAGAAGTGGGCGAGGCGCCGGGCCTGGCCCGTGATCAGGCGGTGGCGCAGGTAAGGGTTGTCACTCACCTCGGCGACCAGCTCGGCGAGGAAGGCGAAGTGCTTCTGATCGAAGGCAATGCCCGCGCCACCGAGCGTCTCCGGGACGGCGGCGGCGCCGAAGGCGAGCACCGGCACCTTGGCGGCCATGGCCTCGATGAGCGGGACGCCGAAGCCCTCGTGCTCGCTCATGGAGACGAAGACCTGGGCGGAGCGGTAGGCCGCTACGAGCTCAGCGTGGTTCAGCCGCCCCAGGAAGTGGACGCCCGGCAGCTCCCGGGCGGTGCGCAGGAGGGACTTGAAGTAGCGGCTGCCGGCCTCGTAGCCGCCCACCAGCAGGAGGCGAGCCTGGGGCCGTAGGCGTAGCAGCTCCCGGTGGAGGGCGAGGAGATCCTCGAAGCGCTTGTGGGGCGCCACCCGGCTCACGCTCAGCACGGTGGGGCGGGCACCCTGCAGACGCTGGTGCATGGCCGGATCCGCGTAGGCTCGCGAGAAGCGCTCGGGCTCGATGAAGAGGGGGACGGTGTGGACGTTGCGGTAGCCGGCGGCGCGCAGCTCGGCGGAGTTGAAGTCCGAGACGCCGAGGGCCACCTCCACGAAGGGCGCCATCGCGGCGAGCTGGGCCCGTCCGGAGACGAGCGCCTCGGCCAGGGGAGTGCCGGTGTAGAAGCGCGCGGGGCTGATGTTGTGGAAGACGAGCCCTCGGCGGCAGGGCAGGTGCATCAGGTGGCTGCTCAGCGGCGAGGCGATGCCATGGTGGTAGAGGACGAGATCCTCTGGAGCGGGGCGCAGCGCGGAGACGGGGTGCGCGAGGGACTCGAGGCCGGAGCCCACTTCGCCCGCGTAGAGCTCGCCGAAGTGGCCCATGCGGCGCAGGAGCAACTGCAGGTGCAGCGCGGCCTGTCCGGAGGCATCACCCGCGACGAAGCTGGGAATCAACTGATGGACCGCCATGGGGCGCCTTGCCTATCACAGCCCGTGGTATGAGGCGCCCCGTGTCCATCGGCCCCATCGCTTTCGACGCGAGCCTCTGGGACGAGCCAACGACGGGGATCGGCCTCTACACCCGGTGTCTGGCCTCGGCCCTGGAAGGGGAGGGCGTCCAACTGGAGCGCTTCGGCGCGCGAGTCTCGGGAGAGCACCCGCGAGGGCGGATGGGGCGCACGGGCTACACGTTGGCCCGCCTGCCGAGGGACTTGAGGGGCTCCCAGGCACGGCTCTTCCACGCGCTCGGCAACTTCAACCTCCCGCTCACGCGAGCGCCGGGCAAGGCGTACGTCGTCACGGTGCACGATCTGATCCCATTGACGATGCGGGAGACGGTGTCCACGGCGTTCCGGTGGCAGTTCCGCCTGTGGCTGGCACGGAGCCTGATGGTCGCGGATCGGGTGATCTGCGTGAGTCGGCACACGCGCGACGAGCTGCTGGCGCGCTTCCCGGAGGCGGCCGGGCGCACGGAGGTGGTGCACAACGGCGTGGACCACGTGGATGCCGAGCGCCTGGACGTCACGGGCGAGGCGTTCGTGCGAGCCCTGGCGCTGCCCAAGGACTTCGTGCTGTACGCGGGCTCGCTGGACGTGCGCAAGAACGTGGGGCTGGTGCTGGACGCCCTGGAGCGGTTGCGGGCCCGGGGGCGGACGGCATCGCTCGTGCTGGCGGGACAGAGCTGGTTCGGCTCCGGAGCGGTGGAGATGCGTGTGGGGCGGATGCGCGCCGAGGGCTTCGACATCCGTCCGCTGGGTTACCAGTCCGCGCCGGTGTTCTACGAGCTGATGCGGCGCGCGGCCCTCTTCGTCTTTCCGTCGCGAGGCGAGGGGTTTGGGCTGCCCCCGTTGGAGGCCATGCGGCTGGGGACCGCCACCATCGTCTCGAACGTGGGCTCACTGCCCGAGGTGTGCGGAGCCGCGGCTCCCGCGGTGGGCCCAGACGACGCGGAGGGATTGGCGGAGACCATCGACCGGCTGCTGCGCTCTCCGGAGGAGCGGCGGAGCTGGGCGGAGAAGGGCCGACGCCGTGCTGCGGACTTCACCTGGAAGCGCGCCGCGGAGCAGACACTTGCGGTGTATGAGGCTGCACATCAGGAGTGATGCCCGAAGGAGAGCACCACTGTTCGTAGGGCTGCCTCTTCAGTGCGAGTGAGCGCGAGCGATTCGTTGGGCGGTGCGGAAGAGCTGAGAGCAGGAGAAGTCCAGAGGCGCATCGGGCCCCTGAAGGGAATGGCGGGCGCGGAGGAAGGGCAGCCAGGCCTTGTCGCCCACCACCACCGCAGCTTCCTCCAGCTTCTTGCGCGGCAGCCAGCGCCCTCCGAGGACTTCCACCAAGTAGCGGCCGAGGAAGGCTCCCAAGGCGGCGACAAGCGTTTCCCGTTGCTCAGGGGAGAGGTTCTTAAGCGGATCGGTGCTCAAGCAGAGATCGGTGAAGCTGTGGCCCAGGCCGAAGGTGAGGGGGAGGCGGGAGGCGAGAGCGCGCACGAAGGAGACGAGGTGCTCGGCGCGCCGCTCACCCTGTTCCGGCTCGCGGAGGAACGCGAAGGGGCTCAGCATGATCTCCACAGAGGAGATGGGCTGGGTGTCATGCTCCCAGCCATGAAGCGAGACAATGACTTCGAGAGCGCTGGGTCCTCTCTTCCTACCTTCTGGGAGTGCATGCCGTGGACGGGGTGCTCTCGGCCGCCCCTCCACTTCAGAGGATCCGGAGTCGCCCCAAGTGTCTCCTGAGGCGAAAGCCGCCCGCCCGGGCCCGGCGCTCTGACTTGCGCCAACTCTTGGCACGGCGGATCGCTTGCGCCCCCCCTCCCACGTGGCTAGGTAGGTGCGCACCCCAGGAGGCCGTCATGCGCATCCCTACCGCTCTCGCCGTGCTCGTGGTCCTGGCTGGACTGCCCGTCGCAGCTCAGCCGGTCAACGTCGGGCCCGTGGCCGAGACCCAGCCGGTCGTCCGCGGTGGCAATGCTGCCCAGGATGTCGCCCTCTGGACCAACTCGGGCACTCCAGGCCAGAGCCTCGTCATCGTCGCGGACTCCGCGGTGGGCCTCATCACCTTCCGGCTCGATGGCAGCGAGTGGCAGGCGCTCCTGTCCGACGGCGTGGCCTACGGCGTGGACGTGCATGACGGCTTCTCCCTGCCCGGAGGCACCGCACCCCTCGTGGTGGTGGCCAATGGCACCCTCCAGGCGCTCACCGCGTACGTGGTGGATCCGATCTCACTGCAGCTGCGCCGGGTGGATACGGGCACGCTGATCGTGCCGAGCTTCGCCCCCCGCACGGTGACGCTGTACCGCAGCGCCGCCACCGGCACCTTCTATGCCTTTATCTCCAACACCTCCGGCACCATGCAGCAGCTCGAGCTGCGCCCCAGCGGGGATGGCGGCGTGGACGCGGTGCCCGTGCGCAGCTTCGACGTGGGCGGCGCCATCGCGGGCGCCGTGGCGGATGATCAGCAGGGCTTCCTCTTCGTCGCCCAGCAGAACCAGGGCATCTGGCGCTACTCCGCCGAACCGGATGCGGGCACCGCGCGCACTGGCGTCGCCACGGCCACCTCCCCGCTCACGGCGCCGCTCGGGGGGCTGGGGCTCTATGCGCTCCCCAACGCGAAGGGCTATCTCCTCGCCGCGAGCGCCGGCGGGGACCAGGTCCTCGTCTACGATCGCCAGCCACCCCACGCCAACGTGGGCTTCTTCGCGGTCGTCCGGGATGGCGGCATCGACGAGGTGACCGGCCCGACCACCGTGGAGGCCACCGCCCTGCCGCTGGGGCCGAACTTCCCCGCCGGGCTCGTGGCCGTCCACGACGCGATCAACGAGCCCATGCAGAACGACAAGCTCGTGTCCTGGGCGAACCTGGCCAACGCCTTCACTCCCTCGCTCCAGACGAGCCAGCTGGACGGTGGCACCGATGGCGGAACCACCGATGGAGGCAGGGACGGCGGCACGGACGGCGGCACCGGTACGGGCACCCTGCCGGGCTCGGGGCAGACCTTCCCTCCCTCGGACACGGGCGGCAGCTGCGGGTGTGCCACGGCCTCGGTGCCTGGCACCCTCCTCTTCGTGGTCGTGGGCCTCGCGCTGCGCAGCCGCCGGCGGCAGGCGTGATGGCGGTTGCCAGCGGGCAGGCTCCGCGCTGAAGTGCCCGCCCCCATGCTTCGACTCCGTCTCCTCTTCGTGACGGTGGCCCTCGCGGCCGCCTCCTGCCGTAGCGCTCCCCAGCCCGCCGAGCCCTCGACGGCCGCGCCGACTCCGGCCGCCGCCGCCGCTCCCTCGGGGCCCATCCGGCTCACCATCGTGGGCACCAATGATCTGCATGGCTGGATTGCTCCCATGCGCACCCCGCTCAAGGCGGGAGGGGAGGTCCAGGAGGGAGGCGTCGCCACCCTGGCGGGCTATGTCACCCGGCTGCGCGCGGACAATCCGGGCGGCGTGCTGTGGCTCGATGGCGGCGATCTCTTCCAGGGCACGCTCGCGTCCAACCTCACCGAGGGCTCCATCGTCATTGACGCGTACAACCGCCTCGGGGTCACCGCCGCGGCGGTCGGCAACCACGAGTTCGACTATGGCCCCGTGGGACCTTCCCCCGTCCCCGCCAAGCCCGGAGATGATCCGCTGGGCGCGCTCAAGGCCCGCATCCAGCAGGCGCGCTTCCCCTTTCTCTCCGCCAACATCCGCGAGGCCGATACCGGCAAGCACCCGGCGTGGCTCGGCAATGACGGCACGTTCCTGGTCACCGTCCAGGGCGTGAAGGTGGGCATCGTGGGGCTGTCCACGCCGTCCACTCCGACGACCACCAACCCCACCAACGTCACCTCCCTGCGCTTCGAGCCCCTGGCCCCCGCCGCCGTGGAGGCCGCTCGGAGCCTGCGCGAGCGGGGCGCGGAGCTCGTCCTCGGCGTGATGCACGCGGGCGGCAAGTGTCCGCGGCTGGAGAACCCGAGGGATCTCTCCAGCTGTGACATGAAGGATGGGGAGATCTACTCGGCCATGGATGCGCTGCCTCCGGGCACCCTGGACGCGGTGATCGCCGGGCACACCCACCAGGTCATGGGGCACTTCCTCCACGACGTGCCCGTCATCGAGACGTATGGACTGGGCCGGTCCTTCGGCTACCTCGAGCTCTTCGTCGATCCGAAGACCCACAAGGTGCTGCCGGAGCGCACGCAGATCCACGCGGGCATCCCCCTCTGCGCCCAGGTGGACGCGGCGAGCGGCTCGTGCGATGGGCGCAAGCTCAAGGACAAGGCGGACGTGAAGCTCGGGCCCGCCACCTTCCTCGGCGCGCCGGTGGTGCCGGATGCCTCCATCGAGGCGCTCATCGCCCCGGCGCTCGCACGCGTGGAGCAGGAGCAGCACCGCGAGCTCGGCGTCGATGTCCCGGTGGCGCTCAAGCGTGACTACCAGGGCGAGAGCGTGCTCGGGGACGTGCTCGCGGACGCGCTGCGGGAGGCGGCTCACGCGGACGTGGCGCTGGTGAACCCGGGAGGTCTGCGCGCGGACATCGACGCCGGCCCGCTCACCTTCGGGGATGTCTACGAGGTGCTCCCCTTCGACAACACCCTGTCCATCGTCACCCTGTCGGGGGACGAGCTGAAGCGCCTGCTCCAGGTCGCCTACGGCGGCAGGAAGGGCCTGTTTCAGATCTCCGGCCTGAAGGTGACGGTGGCCCGCTGCCAGGGACCGGAGCGCTTCCAGGGCGCCACGTTCACCGACGGCAAGCCCCTGGAGCCGGCGAAGCTCTACCGCGTCGCCATGCCCGACTTCCTCGCTCGGGGTGGAGATGGGCTGGCCCCTGGCCTCGATAAACTCCCCCCCGGGCGGATTGATCTCGGTCAGACGCGGCCCGGGACGCTCCGGGATGAGCTGATCACCTACTGGCAGAGCCGCAAGGCGCCGCTCACCGCGCCCCCCCTGGGGCGTATCTCCTACGTGGGCAGCGCCGCGGAGTGCCCACCGTCCCAGGAGCCGTAGCGGATCCGAACTCCCTGCCGGGTAGGGCGAGGGAGCGAGCGGGGGTGGGAGTTGCCCCGCAACTCGGCGAGATTTCAGTGGAATCGTCCCCCGGGCCGATTTTTCGGCCTGGGAGCAGTTTCCAAAACCTGATTTCCTCCTTACTCTAGGGCATGCCGTGCTCGGTCGGAGGGTTCTGTCCGAGCCTGGGAGACCAGGGCACGTGCCGGTAGTTCGGGAGGGATGACATGCTTTACAAGGTGACCCCGATGATGGCGCCTCCGGCGCCTGAGAAGGCCAAGCCGCGCGAGCCGGGTCAGCCGCGCAAGAAGCGCAAGTCGGCGGTCTATGACGCGGAGGGGCACGAGGTGCTCATCTCGCTGATGTGCCTGAAGTGCCGCACGCTCAAGCCGCTGGCGCAGTTCGGCCTGCGGAAGATGGCGGATGGCGCGATCCGGAACCAGCCGTGGTGCCGCACGTGCCGCTCGGGCGCCGGGACGAAGAAGCCCAAGGGCAAGGCGGGCGAGGCGGAGGCCGTGGTCGAGACCGCCCCCGAGGCTGCCGAGGCCCCTGAGGTGACCGCGACCGCCGCCGAGGACGCCTCGGTCGCGCTCCAGGCCATGGCCGCCGAGGCCGAGCTCCCGGAGTCCGCGATCGCCGGCGTCGCGCTGGCGGACTCGCAGCTGGAGGAGGCTGGGGGCGAGGAAGAGCCCGCGGCCGAGCCCGCTCCGGCCCCGTCCGAGGGCTGAGCGCCCACGAGCCCTGATCCCCTCTGAGGTGGAAGCTCGCTTCCACTTGCGGGAGGGATCTGCCCGCGCGCGAGGCACCCAGGCGGAGCCGATCCGCCGGGGTGGCTACATCGACAGCCGGAGGCCCGCGGGCAGCGTGTCGCCCAGGGCGCGCGACTCGTCGGCGGCCTCCAGCGCGAGCACCTCGTTCACCATCCGCACCCAGGTCTCGGCCGCGTTCGCCGCGGTGAGCGCCTGGGCGGTCCGGGCCCGGAGCGCTGGATCGATGTCTCGCGTCCTGTCTCCGGTGAGCCGCGCCAGCTGCGCCGCCGCGAACGGGGCGCCGTCGATGCGCCGAAGGTCCAGCTCCAGCAGCAGCGTGAGCCAGGCCTCGGCCGTGGGCACGTCCACCACCTTGTGGCTGCTGCCATAGAGGGGTACTCGCGCGCCTAGTCGCCCGAGCGACCATGCCCAGGGGCCCCCGGACTTCGCCTCGGCGCGCAGCCGCGAGGCCACCCAGCCGCCCAGCTGCGCCTTGTGCTCGGCGGGCAGGTGCTCCAGCGAGGCGGCCGCGCGCACCATCTCGTCCAGGCCCTCGGGCACGATGCCCTTGAGCTTGCCCCCGGGCGGCGCGTCCGGCGGCACTTTGCGCGCCAGGTGCGGCTCCAGGTACGTCCAGAGCTTGGCCTGCTGGGCCTCGGTGAGCCCGCCGGAGATGCGCCGCCACATGACCCAGAACTCGATCCACACCGCCTTGTCCGTGTGGAACTGCACGAGCTGCTCGAAGAGCCCGAAGGTCTGCTCGGCGCGCCAGTGATCCAGCGGATAGCCGAAGCCGGGGCGCAGCGTGTAGCCCGCGAGGCTGTAGAAGACGCGCTCGTGGTCCGCCGAGCGGCGGCGCTTGCTGGCCCCCGCGAACAGGGAGCTCCACAGCTCGCGCAGCACGGGCACGCGCCACGTCTCGCGCGGGCCGAGCACCTTCTCCAGCGTCTTCGACAGCTGCTTCACGTCCTTGGGGCCGATGGGCAGCGGCTTGTTGCCGTAGACGCGCTCCACGTTCTCCTTGGCCTCGGCGAAGCGCGCGGGCATGGACTCGGTGACGGTGAGGTCCTGGCCCGAGCCCGAGCCGCGCAGCTCGAACTCGAGCCGCCAGCGCTCATCCGCCACGTTGGAGACACAGAACAGCTCCAGCGTGCCGATCTCCGTCAGCGCCGCTCGCAGGTGGACGGGCACCTCCGCCGTCTTCCCCGAGGCCCCCTTGAGCAGCGTGTGGATGGGCGGCAGCGGCTTGAGATCCTCGGCCAGCGGGACGATGTCTCCCGGCTTGTCGATGCGGTCGCTCGTCGTCGAGTAGAGGGTGAACTGCACGGGCCGCCCGAGCGTGAGCGTGAAGGGGCGCTCGCCCAGGTCCACCGCCTGGCCCTCCTCGAAGCCGCGGGGGATGAGGCAGAGCACGGGCTGCTCGCCGCTGTCTGCTGGGCGCTCCAGGCCCACGTAGTAGGCGCGCGCCGCGCCGCCGCCGATGCGCAGTCCGTGGCCGCGCCGCACCAGCCCGTAGTACGCCGCCCCGCGCGCCACCGCCTTCTCCAGCGAGTCATGGCGCAGCAGGGGGATGCGCGGCGCGTTCGGCCACCACGCGGAGATGGCGTCCACCAGCCGCTCGGAGATGCGGGGCGAGTTGAAGACGCCGCCGTTGAGGAGGATGGCGTCGGGGCGGGGCAGGGCGCCCTCGGAGGCAGGAGCCTCGCCGAGCGCCGCGAAGCCTCCCGCCGCGTGCTGGGCGAGGAAGGCGGCCAGGTGGCGCGTCACCGCCGCGTCCTGAGCGTAGGGCAGCCCCAGCTCCTGCAGGGCCATGCGAGCCGCGCGCCGGGGCCTGTCGGCCGAGCTGGACAGGGGGAAGAAGCCATCGAGCACGAGCCCCTCGGCCTCCGCCCGAGTCAACTCCGTGGACAGCGCGCCGCCGAGCAGCCGGCTGCCCTCGGCCACCAGCGAGATGCCGTAGCGCTCCGGCGGGTTCGGGCCGAGCAGCGCCTCCTTCGCGGTGCGCGCGGACTGGATGGCCTGGGTCCACTGGGTGGCGGACAGGCGCCGGCCATCGGAGAGGAGCTTCTCCTCCACGCGGCGGGCGAGCGCGGCGTCCATGTTGTCGCCGCCGAGCATCAGGTGCTCGCCCACGGCGAGCCGCCGCAGCATGGGGCCCTCGGGGGAGACACCCGCGTGCACGAGCGTGAAGTCCGTGGTGCCACCGCCCACGTCCACCACGAGCACCAGGCGCACGTGGGCGAGCACCTTCGCCAGATCCGTGCGGTGGCGAGCGGTGTAGTCGTAGAAGGCCGCCTGCGGCTCCTCGACCAGGGTGAACTTCTCCAGGCCCGCCTTGCGCGCGGCGCTCACGGTGAGGGCGCGCGCCGCCTCGTCGAAGGAGGCGGGGACGGTGATGACGACCTCCTGCTGGGCCAGCGGGGCCTCCGGGTGCGCGAAGTCCCACGCCTTGGCCATGTGCGAGAGCAGCAGGGCGCTGGCCTCCACCGGCGAGAGCTTGGCCACCTCCACGGGAGCGCCCCACGGAAGAATGGGAGCGGAGCGATCCACGCCCGGGTGGCACAGCCAGCTCTTCGCGGAGGCGACGAGCCGGCCGGGCACTCGAGCGCCCTGCCAGCGAGCGAACTCGCCCACCACGTTGGGGCCGGCCTCGCCCCACGGGAGCTTCAGTGACTCCCCGGCCAGCTCGTGGCCCGCGGGGACGTAGATACACGAGGGCAGCAGCGGGCGCGGCGCCACTTCTCCCTGCCGGACGAGCTGGGGAATGGGAAAATCCTCGATGGGGGCGCCCGCCCCGCGTGCCGGGTCCACGGACGCGACCGCGCAGTGGGTGGTGCCCAGATCGATGCCGATGATGCGCATATGCCTCCCGTGCCGCTTCTTACAGTAATGCGCTGGCGCCGAGTGGCTGCACAGGGGGGGTGACCGCGCAGCTCGCGAGCCGGGGGCGCCGTCCAGTCCGGGACGCTTCCGTCAGCTCGACGCTGGCGCCCAGGAGCGGGAGCAAGCCAGAATAGGTAGAATTCCAGGAAACCAGGGGCTGACCCTTCTCCTGGCGAGTGGCCTTCCTTCTTCGCGCGCGCGTCATGCCGTCCTCCTCGCCTCTTCGCACCGTGGCCCTCCTGCTCGCCTTGCTGGCCGCGCCGCTCGCCAGCGCGGGCAAGGAGGACCTGCCTCCCGAGGCGGAGGTGATGGACATGCTGCGCAAGATCGAATCCGCGCGCATTCGTGGCTCGCTGAGCCCTCTGCGGATGCAGCTCGAGGAGCAGGCGCTGGAGCACCCCTCGGACGAGATGCTCTCTGTGTACAAGGCGTGGCTCGCGTTCCCGGCGGACACGTGCTGGAACGAGCTCAAGGGCCTCTCGTCGCAGCACCCGGACAACCCGTGGCCCCTGGTGGGGATGGCGCTCATCTACGTGCGCTGGAAGATGCCCGAGGAGGCGCGAGGGACGATCGCCCCGCTGCTCCAGCAGGATCCGCACTTCGCGCCCGCGCTCTGGGCCGAGGCGCTCCGGCTCCAGGCGAAGGGGCAGCTGACCGAGGCCGAGGCTCGCTTGCGCCAGGCGCTCAGCTCGCGCGAGGAGCCCTGGATCCGCGCGGAGCTGGGGTTGCTGCTCGCGAGACAGCAGGGGCGGGAGGCGGAGGCCCGCAAGGAGCTGGCGCGTGCGGTGGAGGGGTGGCCGGATCAGCCCGAGGCCCTGCAGGTGCTGTCCCGGCTGGCGCGCGAGGCGCATGATCAACGCACGGCCGCCGAGGCGGGGGAGAAGCTCGTCGCGCTCAAGCCCTACGACAAGGAAGCGCAGCGGCTCCAGGCGAACCTCTGGCTGGAGGTCGGAGAGAAGCAGAAGGCCGTCCAGTCCTGGGAGCGGTATGTCGCCCTGGGCGGGGCTGATCCCGCGGAGCTCGCCAGGCTGGCGCCGCTCTACGCGGAGCTGGGAAACGCGGCGGCGGAAGAGAAGGTGCTCACGAAGCTCGCCGCCGTGCAGACCACCGATCCGGCGCCGTTGCTGCGCTTGGCCGAGCTGGCGGAGGCTCGCGCGGATGCCGCCGCCGAGGAGTCCCTGCTGGTGCAGGCCGCGACGCGGGCGCCCCGGCGCGCGGACCTCCTGGTGCGCCGGGCGAGGCTGCTCGTGAAGCAGGAGCGGCTACGCGAGGCGCTGGAGCTCTACCGGGCCGCGCTCGCGGCTCCCGAGAGTCCGGTGCCGGAGGCCGCCGCGGAGGCCGAGGCGCTTGCGCAGCGCTTCCACCTGCCGGCCACTCCCGCGAAGGGAGCGGAGGACAAGATCTACAGCCGGGTGTCGCTGGGGCTGGTGGCCGTCTACATGGAGCGGCTGAAGGAGAAGCCGGAGCTCTCGGGCGTGCTCAAGGTCCGCGTCCAGGTGGACGAGGAAGGGCACGCCACCCAGGTGACGATCGTCCAGGACTCGCTCAAGGACGAGCTGGTCGCGGGCCATGCGTACTTCGCATTCAAGGACGCGCAGTACCTGCCCGCGCGCGCCGAGCCGGTCTTCACCTACGTCTTCCGCCCGCCGAGGTGAGGCCCATGGGCCGCTCCAAGGCGCGCTTGATCGCCTCGGAGACACAGGCCACGCCATTGAGATTGCTGGGCTTCTGGCCTGTCTTCCCCGGTCTCCCAGGGCGCACGAGAAGCCCGTGACAGGCACTGAACCGGGACAAGCTCACGGCTCGAGTGACCCACTGAGTGGTTCCTTTAGTCCGGTCTCAGACAGTCGAGACGACACACGTGCACTGAGGGACTGGGGACGTCCCCCTGCGTGAGTAGGGCGGTGCGACATGGGGCCTTCCGGTTGCAGAGCGGTGCGCGGTATCCTCCCAGGTCGGGTGAGCCGTAGGGGGGCCACGCCTCGGGCAATGGAGGAGCCGTGACCATGAGCCGGTTGCCGCAGCAGACGTTCCTCGACTTGACGTGCGGGCTGGTCGGATCACAGAGCCTCGCGCAGTTACAGGAGCGCACGGAGTTACTTCTGGCGAAGCTCTTTCGAGCGGACCATGTGGCGTTCTGCCGAATGCATCCGGAACTGCCCACGGGGTTCGATTGGAAGGCGAGCACGACGGAGCATTTCCTCCAGAGCTATTACCAGTGGTACCAGGACGACTTCGTTTTCCGTTGGCTCTCGCAACATCCCAACATCGCTTCGAGCGACACGGAAATGCTTCGGGGTCGGAAGCTTGAGGAGACGGAGACGTATCGACGCAGCCGGGAGTCGCACTTGGGCTTGCGGCATGTCCTCGCGGTCTTGCTGGCTCCCGAGCACCAAGTGGGTAGTGGTGCGGTCGCGCTGTACAGTGAGCGAGCTAGACCTTTCTCCGCGGAGAGTCGGCGCTTGTTGCAAGGACTCACCCCCGCCCTATCGGGGGCGTTCCAGAACTTCGCACGATTCGGTGCGCTGTCCTCTCACAACCAACTCCTGGAGGAACTGCTTCGCCAGCAGGGAACCAATGCCATCGTGTTGGATGCCCAGCGGCGGGATTTCTTCCGGACGGAAACCGTCACAGCGTTGCTGGAGAAATGGTTCCCCTCGCGATCTGACCGGGACGAGTGGGGAATCCCTCGGACCTGGAGAGATCGGATGGACGCGTTCATGGCGGGGAGCGTCCTTCTCAATCCCACCACGCACTCGTGGAGGGAGAAGCGGGAGATGAGTACCTTAGAGGTATGCTTCACCCGGCTGCCTCGCATCGATGGCCGCGACCTATGGGAGTTACGGCTGGAGGAGGTCCATGTGATCCCCGAAAAGTGGCGGGAGATACTGACGTCCAGACAGTTCGAGGCGGCAGCCCTCGTTGTTCAGGGCCTGGCGGACAAAGAGATCGCCGCCAAGCTCGGTATCGCCGAGGACACGGCAAAGGAGCACGTCCAGTCGGCCTACAAGAATTTGCATGTGTCTGGCCGGGCCGGACTCATCGCCCTGGCCCTGCGTCGCTGAGACACTTCCTCAAGCGGTGTGCGCTGTGTTCTCTCGTGCCCCCTACGTGAAGAGGCCCAGGTAGAGGACACGGGTGGTGCGTGCGGACAGCAGCAGCGCGGTCTGTTCCTCCCGGTCTATCAGGGGACTCAGCAGCGACGTCAGCTCCTCCACGTGCCTCTCATCCTCGGTGCCGTGCGCCTTTAGGAAGGTGACGGCCTTACGGATGTTGGGAATGGTGTTGGCCGCGAGCATCCGCTCCACCGACTGGCTGGCGCGGTGCACGGACAGGTACTCCAGCACATAGGCCGTGCCGAGGAACGCCTCGGGCCGGCCGCAGCGCGAGGTGAAGCGGTTCCAGGCGACATAGGCAGTGACTGCGGGGGTGGGCATCTGCCGCTCGACGCGGTCGGCCGACCAGCCCAGGTTCTTCAGGTCCGCCAACAGCCAGCGCTCATGCCCGCGCTCCTCGTTGGACTTCTGCAGGAGCAGGTTCCCCAACTGGGGGTGTAGGCCCAGGCGCTTCATGCGCCGACCCGCCTCGGCCATCAGCGGCGTGGTCCACCGCGCGTAGTGGTACGTCTGGATCAGGTAGTGGACGTAGCGGTCCTTATCGACGCTGCCGTCGAAGAGCCGCCGCGCCTCAGGGTGAGTGTCCAGTTCCTCAAGCAGCGTACGCGCCTCGTGCTCCAGTGCGGTGAGCCAATTCATCATGGAGGGTGATTCGGTGTGCGAGTTCACGGACGTCTCCTGTTCGGGTCCCGGGATGGGGACCGTGGGTGTTGATGTAAAGTGGGTGGGAAGGGTGATTCGGGCGCGAGCGGCGCGGTTCAGATGCGCGAGGTGCGGGCGGTCATCTTGTCGAAGAACTCCCGCGTGCTGGCGGGAACATCATTGAGCGCCGCGACGAGTGGCAGGGAGAAGCGGCGGAAGCGCGCGTCATAGAGGGGCTCGGCGATGAAACGAGCCCCCATCTTGCCGGAGAAAAGCGACAACACTCGGGGGAGGCACAAGCCTTCGAGCTGTCCCTGTCGAGCGCGCTCCCTCTCCTCTGGGGTGTAGATAGGCGCGGCCGGCGCATCCGGGGACTTGGGGTAGGCGAGCGTCCGCGCACGCCACCAGGTGCTCAGCAGGCCCTGGTGGGTCGCCACTTGGAAGAGGATGCGCGCGTCCTCGGCCGAGTCCGTCTCCGTATTCGCGGAGGCGATCCAGTGCGTCACTCCCCGGCGACGACTCTCCTGATGGAGCCCAGCGTACAGCCACATAAGGACCGCGGAGTGGCGCCAGCCCTTGAGGATGCAGAAGCGGGTGGTCTCGGCGAATACCATGTTCGGGCCCCCTAGGTCCGACAGGTCCACCTTGTCCTCCAGATCGATGCCCAGCCGGCCTCCGGTAGCGCGGGCCACCTCGGGGTTGGGCAGCAACAGGCGGGTGGTGGCCACGGGCACGCCATCCGCGTAGACGATGACGTGGGCGGTGGTCGCCAGGGTGTCGAAGCCATTGTTCTCCCGAGGCACGGTATAGGCCGGGCGTTCGAGCAGTTCCAACTCCGTACCGAAGACCTCCCAGCGCACGCGCAGCGCATCATCAAGCTGCTGCTGGGTGGTGGCGATGTGACAAGTCAGTGTTGTCATGAACTCCTCCTGACGGCCCGGCGTCGTGCCGTGCCTTCACGAAAATGTTCGGGGCCAGAGGCTCGAGTTCGCTGCGGTCTTCGTTTTTGTTCGGGCGGATGGGATGGAGTAGGTTGCGTTTGTCAACCCCCCCAAGGGGGTAGAGGCGTCGATCTCCCGAATGCTCCACCCTTGAACTTCACGCGCGAGGTGCCTGTCGAACTCCACGGCGCTGCATCGAAGAACTGGGTGAGACGCATGGAGTGCATGAGCGACCGAGTCCTGGCGAGGAGAGGGGATGCGCAATCCATCACTGGAAGAGGAAATGGTCTTGCACCAACGGCTCCTGGATCACGATCCGTTGGCCTACTTCGACGTCTTCCCGATGTATATGGAGCGGCTCGCGAAGAAGTTGGAGGGGATTGGCTACGACGTCGATGTCGCCCGCGATGCCGCCCTTGAGGCGGTGTTGGCCTACCGTAAGTGGCCGGAGCGCTACGATCCCCAGAAGGTTCACCCGTTCACATACATCATGGGGGTGGCCAAGCATAAGGCGGTGGACCGGTGGCGCTCCGTTCAGGCGCAGGCTCGCCGAGATAAAAGACAGGGCGATGTCGAACTCTTGCTGAGGACTCCGAAGGATCCAATGGAGAGGATGGAGACCTACGTGAGGGTGAGGCAGCTCGTGGATCTGCTGGAAAAAGGGGAGATTCTGAACGAGCGGGACAAGGCCATTCTCCGGCTTTTCCTGATTGGAGAGGGCTCCACCGAGGAGGTGGCGAAGGTCTTGCGGTTGCCCCCGATGTCCAAGGAGGACCGGCAGTTGGAGGCGAAGCGGCACCGGGACCGCCTCATGAAGCTGCTGGAACGTTTCGGAAAGGAGGATTCAGATGACGACCCCTGAGTGGCTCAAGGTCGCGGCTGAACGCAGCGCGCAGGACCCCGCATCGCTTGGCTACGTCTTCGAGCAATACCGGAAGCATGAAGGCAAATCCGCCGAGGATCTTGCTGCGATGCTGGGCTGCTCCCTGAAGGTGCTCGATGAACTCTCCCTGTGTCGGCGTCCCGTGCAGGAGCGCTTCGCCGAGCACCTGCGGATGATCGAGAACCGTTTCGCAGTGGATCCCCGTCGGCTCGCGGCGGTGCTCAGGCGGGTCGAGGTGTTGGACATTCTTCCTGCGGACGAAGAGGGAGGGTCCGCCGTGCGTGATGACACCTACCTGCTGGCGGCGCGAGATCACTCCAGCGATGACGAGACGAACTCATGAGTGAAGGCTGGCTGCAAGAAGCTGTGAAGGACTGCGGCCTGCCTGCCTCCACCGTGTTTCCCAGGGATCTGGCGGAGGACATCCCCCTGGCGTTGAAGCTCACCGTGGTTCCCCTGCCGGGCCTCACTCCCCGGAAGGGGCTCGAGTGGCTAGTGTCTCACAAGCGCGCGCATGGGGGGCTCGTGGGGACGAGCGATCTCAAGCATGGGTTCACGGTGGCCCACGCAGGTGCGGGCGTGCTCTTCCTCAACAGCACGGACCGGCCGGACGAGCAGCGCTTCACGCTGGCGCATGAAGTGGCCCATTTCGTCCTCGACCATCTCCAACCCCGGCTGCGGGCTCTGCGTGCGCGGGGGAAGAGCATCCTCCCAGTGCTGAATGGTGAACAGGAGCCCACCGTCGCTGAACAGTTGTCCTCTGTGTTCGAGCGCATTCCTTACCGCACCCAAGCCAACTTCATGGACCGCAACGATAAGGGAAAGCCCCGCACGGGGCAGGTGATGGAGTTGGAGCAGCGAGCGGACCGTCTCGCCTTCGAG
Organism: Hyalangium sp.; assembly: GCF_045802625.1. Lineage (NCBI taxonomy): Bacteria > Pseudomonadati > Myxococcota > Myxococcia > Myxococcales > Archangiaceae > Hyalangium > Hyalangium sp. The sequence continues at coordinate 17,701 of NZ_JBJMQP010000032.1, forward strand.
TTATTGGCGCCTCGGCAGGAGCTTCTTCCTCTGGTCAAACACGCTGGGCGGAAGGAACTGGAGGCCGAGCTCATGTCCCGTTTCGGGCTGCCGGCGAGAGAGGCGCGAACCTATGCGTGGTGGCTGCTCTTGGAGCGGCCTTCCCGGCGTCCCTTCTTGACGTGCGTACAGAATGATGAGGAGCGTGACTGAGCATGGCGCGTGGTGGCACGGGGGGACTAGGGCGCTTCATTGGAGATGATGATTACCGGTCGAGCTTCAAAGAGGACCTGGAATCCACGATCGATCTCAACACCTGGTCGATTGGGCTGGACATCGAGAAACTGATTGCCGACATCCGGGCACAGATCTCCCATTCGGCGACAGCCGAGGAGACCATCCAGGCGACTGTCCGCACCGAGATTCTTCGCAAGCTCAAGGAGCACACCAAGCTCGACGTAGCGGGCGTCTATCCGGCCAGTGAGGAGCGGCTGCGGACTGTCTTCGAGGCGTTATTATTCCCGGGACGGGTCGAGGCAGTGACCAGCATCGTCGCCTCCCATGACAGCTTGCCTCTGGGAATCACCCAGCTGGGTGTCGCCGTCGTTGGCTATGGCGGCACGTCTGGAACTTTCTCCCAGCGCCTCTTCCGCAAGGAGCTATCCACGGAGGACGAGGATCCGGTCCGAGCTGCCATGGAATGCATGGGCGAGCGTCACGAGCGCTCCGGAATGGGGCGCCGCGACATTCTGTCCATGCTCGCGCGCCGAGGACTTCGGGACTACGCCGAGCGGGCCATCCTCCTGGACAAGGCCCAGGCGGAGTGGCGCATCGGCCAGGGCAACCCCTGCTCCCGGGAATTGCTCTCCGGTTCAGGCTATCCCCGCCTGTTGATGGCCTCCCTCAAGATGTTGAGCAGGCTCATCGGAGGGCACAAGAAGTTCGTATTCGTCCCTCATGCCATGGAGGAGCGAGGTTACCTGACACTCGGACACGCTCTTCAGGCAGGTGAATACGCCATCATCCGGTCGATCGAGTCCGACAGCGCCTACTTTGTCGAGCGTTGGGGCTATCCCAGTGAGGAGATCAGAAGCGAGGCGCTCGCTTTCGTGAAGAAGTATTGCCGGGACATTCTCATTGGCCTCTTCCGGTCCTCCGCGCACGCACCACCCTGTCTCTTCTTCGCGCACCGGGAGCATGTGCATGTCGCGGCACACATCGTGATGGCGGACAGTCTCATCCACCCCAGGCGGGGCTTCCCCATGCTGCTCGAGGTTGCAGACTCCTCCTGCCGGGGCGTGTTTGGCACAGACTCCTTCCAGGGTTTTGTCCGGGATGCCTACACGCGAGCGGGTGGCAAGTACGAGTACTTCAACGAGCGCCACTGGTAGCGGCGGGAGATGTAGGACATGGCGGATGACAATTCTCCGAAGTCCTCGGGGGTATCACGGGGCAACAGGCCCTCGCGAGTCGTGGGGGGAGATCCCAGGGAGGTTCCTCACTCCGCAGAGGGAGTCCTGCCTGAAAGGTCTACGCGTCTGAGGTCCGCGGCAGGAGCCATGAGGGAAGGTCGGCTACCCGCGACGACGTCCCCTCCGACTGCTGGTACACGCCAGACACCTCGGCCAACGGAGGCACGTGTACCGCAGCCTCCGGAGCCCGACGGCAGCCCCAAAGAGGTTCTCCGGAAGCTTCCAGAGGCGGAGCTCGATACGTTCACCGAGCTGCGCTCCCAGGCTGATGAGGCTGCGGCGGAGCTAGATCCTGAACTCAAGAACGCGGTGGGGTTCACTCATTTCGACACAGCGTCGAGTCAGGACAACCTCATCACCGTGCTGATGACCCGGGACGATCTGCACAAGTTGCCCTCACAGACTCTCGTGCGGGTGAAGTCCCTGGAAGACAAGCGCTCCTATTTGGGCGTAGTCGTCCGCGGTCCCTTCTCTGAGCCGGATGCCGTGGCCGCCAACTCCAACATTGCCGTGGGAGTGGTCGTCCAGGGCAAGAAGCTCTCCTACACCTTTGACTACCACGGCCGGGCCGAGATCGAGCTCCTTGGGGAGGAGAGCGACAGCAAGCTGATTCCTCCCGGCCACCGTCCCCGTCCCAAGAGCCCCGTCTTCCTGCTGGATGATGAAGAGAGCGAGCACGTCCTTGGGTTGAAGGGAGAGCTGTGCCTTGGGATGGTCGTGGGCTACAAGCAGATGGAGGCGCGTATCGATGCCTTGGACAAGTCCGTCCTGCCCCGCCATACGGGCATTATCGGGACCACCGGCGCTGGCAAGTCCACCACCGTCGCGACGCTCGTCCACCGTGCCCAAGCTTCTGGAGTCGCCACCATCGTCTTCGATGTGGAAGGTGAATACACCCATGTGGATCAAGCCACCGACGAGCCGACGATGCTCGCGTCACTCATGCGCAGGAGGCAATCTCCCGAGGGGGTAAAGGATCTGCACATCCATCACCTGACAGGCCGTGACACCCGCAACCACCGTCACAAGCACCGGCATCCCTTCGCGTTGCGCTTCTCGAGCCTCTCACCCCACGCCATCGCGGAGATCCTCGAGATGACGGACGCGCAGCAGGAGCGCTTCCACAAGGCCTATGAGGTCACCAAGCTGTTGTTGGAAGATCTCAAGATCTTCCCGAAGACTCCCGACGAGCATCGGCAGTTGCTGGAACTCGATGAGCTCTCCACGGGCTATCCGCGCATGACCCTCCAGCACCTCTTGGATGTCGTGAACACGTACCTCTATGTCCTGAGCAGTGAGGGAAGAGCTGAGAGCAAGCCCAAGGCCAAGGGGGCCTCCCGGCAGGCTCCCTTGTCCAGTGAGAACACCGAGGAGTTGGCCGCTGAGACGGCACCCTCCAAAGGTCCTCAGCTCTTCAGCGAGTTCAAGGAGCACATGCACCGGGTTCTTGCCCGAGTGCATGAGCAGAGCAGTCGGAACGAGGTGAGCTGGAGGGTCTTGTTTGGCAGGCTCCTGAGCCTGCGGCGCCTCAAGGTCTTCGACGTGGGAGCCGCACCGGGCGTGGATTATGACTCCATGCTGACCCCGGGGCGGGTGTCGGTGATCGATCTGTCGGACACGGACTCGCCCCAGCTCAACAACCTCGTCATCGCCGACATCCTCCGGGGGCTCCAGGAGCGGCAGGAGGAGCGCTACCAGCGAGCCCAGGAGCAGAACCGCCCCGTCGATCCGGTTCTCATCATCATCGAGGAGGCCCACGAGTTCCTCTCGGCCAGTCGAATCACGCAGATGCCGGTGCTCTTCGAGCAGGTAGCCCGCATCGCCAAGCGCGGCCGCAAGCGCTGGTTGGGGCTCGTCTTCGTTACCCAGTTACCCCAGCACCTGCCCACCGAGGTGCTCGGCCTGCTCAACAACTTCATCATCCACAAGATGACCGACAGCATTGTCATCTCCCGGATGCAGAGGTCCGTGGGCGGGATCGACGAGAGCCTCTGGAGCCGTGTCCCCCGGCTTGCCCCCGGGCAGGCCATCGCCTCGTTCAGCTCCTTCAAACGGCCTCTGATGATCACCGTGGACCCTGCCCCCGTGAAGCGGTTGCTCGTGGACTGATACCGCGAGGTCACTTGGGCAAGTTCGTGCTGGTACCCTGCGGAGATCCCCCCGAAAGGGGGATAGGCCCTCCACGGCGCCTTTCCTAGGTTGTCTGTAGCTGGGAGGCGCGAATGTCAGTGAGAGAGCGGGTTCTTGTCATCTCGGGTCCGATTGGAGCAGGCAAGACCACGCTCGCCCAGGGACTCGTCGAGCGCCACGGAGCACAACGTGTCAGCTCTCGGGAGTTGTTGCTCGCGCGCCTGGGAGAACGCAGCGGGGACCGACGCTCGCTCCAGGAGGCCGGCGCGGCGCTGGATCGCGAGACGGGTGGGCATTGGGTGGCAGACGGGGTGAAGGAAATCCTTCGGCGGCAGGAAGGGCCGCCCCATCTACTCATCGTGGATTCCGCCCGCATCGCATCCCAGGTAGAGGCTTTGCGAAGAGCCCTGGGAGCCCGGGTGATGCATGTGCATCTGTCCGCGCCAGAGCAGGAACTTGCGACGCGTTACGATCGACGGCGTGCGCACGCGGTGTCCGATCCCGAGCGAGCCTCGTTCGAGGAGGCCCGCGCCGATGCCACGGAGCGAGGGGTGGAGGTACTCGCGGATTTCGCGGACCTGGTGCTGAACACACAGCGGCATCCCCCCGAGGCCGTGCTGGTTCAGGTCGCATGCCTGCTCGGGTTGTTCGGCCGAGACGTGGAGCGGCTCGTCGACGTGCTGGTAGGAGGCCAGTATGGAAGCGAGGGCAAGGGTCAGATCGCTTCCTATCTCGCGCCCGAATACGACGTCCTGGTGCGTGTGGGGGGGCCCAATGCCGGACATCGCGTGTACGAGGATCTGGTCCCCTATACCTTCCACCATCTTCCGTCGGGGACGCGGGTGGCGCCTCGGGCGCGGGTGGTGCTGGGGCCTGGAGCCACTCTCTCGCTGCCGGCTCTTCATCAGGAGATCGCCGACTGTCGACTCAAGCCGGATAGGCTCTTCATCGATCCCCAAGCGCTCCTCATCGAACCCTCGGACGTCATGTTCGAGGAAGAGTCCCTGCGGAAGCAAATTGCGTCGACGGCTCGCGGTGTGGGAGTTGCGACGGCGCGCAAGGTGCTGCGCACGGCGGCGCAACCGCTGGTCCGGCTTGCGAAGGACATAGAGGAACTCGGGCACTTTCTCTACCCGACGCGGGAGGTGCTGGAGGATACCTATGCACGTGGGGGCAGAGTCCTCGTTGAGGGAACCCAGGGGGCGGGCTTGAGCTTGCACCATGGGGATTATCCGTATGTAACCTCGCGGGACACGACGGCGAGCGGGTGCCTGGCGGAGGCCGGTATTGCTCCAGGTCGGGTGCGTAAGACGCTCCTGGTATGCCGCACCTATCCCATTCGGGTGCAGAACCCCGACGGAGGGAATGGCACCTCGGGCCCCATGGTCGGAGAACTCTCCTGGGATGAGATCGCCCGGCGCTCGGGCTTGCCTCTGGACGAACTGCGGACGCAGGAGCGTACCTCGACGACGAACCGTCAGCGGCGAGTCTCCGAGTTCGATTGGGTCCTGTTGCGCAAGGCCGCCTCGCTCAACGCCCCCACGGACGTGGTGCTGACCTTCGTGGACTATCTCGCCGTGAGCAACCGGTCCGCCCGGCGCTTCGAGCAATTGACCCCCGAGGCGCACCTCCTCATCGAAGGCATCGAGCGGGTCGCCCAGGCCCCAGTGTCGATCCTGTCCACGGGTTTGGGTTTCCGGAACATCCTAGACAGGAGGGCGTGGTGAGTGGCATTCGCGCGGAGGCCTTCTCCGAGCGCTTTCCCCGCCTCTTCCACATGGCGGAGGCAGGTAGCTGGCCGAGCATCCAGCGCCATGGGCTGCTCAGCACCTCGGCGCTCCTGGATCTCTTCGAGGTGTGGGGCGAGCAGCGGATGGCATTGGAAGCACGGCATCGGCCCGAGTCAGTCACACTCCATCACCCCCGGCACGGGACTGCGGTTGTTCGAGACCAGAAACCCATGGATGACGCAGGGCTTCTGCGGAGTCTGAGTGGGGGGCTATCTCCGACGGATTGGTACCAACTCCTTAACGCCCGGGTGTTCTTCTGGGTCAGCCACGAGCGGCTCACGAAACTTCTCAATGCCCGAGCGTACCGTGACAAGCGGCAGACGGTGCTGACGGTGGACACCGCGCGGCTGCTGGCTCGCCATGAGGCGCGCGTCCTGCTGTCTCCACTCAACAGTGGGGCGACGAAGCCGTTCCCCGCGCGGCGTGGACCGGACACCTTCCTGCCGATGGCGCGGTACCCGTTCTCTTTCTGGGACCAGAAGCGCAAGCGCAGGGAGCCGGTGGTCGAGCTGACCGTCGCTCATTCCGTGCCAGACATCCGGGACTTCGTGCTCCGCGTCGAGGAGTACATGGGGGGCCAGCCAGACACGCTGCTCTTCGAGGCGAGGTGAGCAACCCCCCGAACGAGGGATATGCGTCTCTGTCTCTGGTCTCTATCTTGTGTCTTGAAACAACCAAGGAGAAGTCAATGGCGACTGTAGGACAGGAGTTCAAGACCGGTGCGAAGTGCGAGACCAGTGGTACATACACGTTCATTCGGTACGTGGACAATCCGCAGGCCCCCGCTCCGACAAGCAATGAGCGGGATATTCCTCTCGCCAAGGGGGAAACGTTCCCTCCGATCAGATCTCAGAACAGGGCAGCTTGGTGGAGGCTCACCCGTCTGACGTAGATGGCGAGCGTCGGAGCCCGTGTGCCCTCACGCTCGAATGCGAGCAGTGACGAGCCATTCATCCGCCCTTGGATGCTTGAGACTGCCCCAGTGCCGTGGCTTTCCCGCACTTTGTGTGGATCCCCCGCTCAAAGTGGAGAAGCCCGAGCCTGATTCCGCGCGGAGCGGCATCAGTCTGCGCAGGTCGCGGAACGTCAAGCACACGGGGCTTCGTCACGTGCAGCAGAGGAACTGGCGCAATTCAGAGGACTCCTCACAGCCAATTCACACAAAGTGCGGGAGAGCCTGAATCGGGGCCAATCTCACCGCCCGCGCTACTCCTTCATGCGGACGTTGAGCTCCAGATTCCAGCGCCCCGCGCCGTTCTTCTCCAGGCAGCGCAGCTCCAGGGTGCACTTGGCACTGCCCTGGCAGCCTGGGAGGCTGGCCCCGGCGCTTCGGGCCACCCCAGAACTCGGGGTGTTGAGTCCCAAGCGGCACTTGCCCATCACCTGCCGCCTCCTCATGGGAGGGCGGCTTGAGGAGGTCTCACCGTGAGACTTTGCAGGGAACGAGCATGAGGCTCCCCTATTTCAGGCGGACCTTATGCCGCTCCACGGTGTCGTTGGGCCGTCCTATGAAGGTGTCGAGCAGGCGTTCCTCTACTCCCAACTCTTCCCAAACAGAGGCGCGCTCAAGCCCGATGCATTCTTGCGGTTCCGCGCTCCTCTCATTACCCGCCGTGTCGAAGATCAAGCAGTCGCGGAAATTTCCCCGGTCCTGCATGAACTGAACGATGGGTTGAGAAAACGGCTCCTCCAGTTTCCTCCACCCAATGAGTTCCCACCCTCTCTCCTCCAGATGACGGACAGAAATCTTGAAGAGGATGGGCTTGGAGGCAATCCGGTCCAGGTCGGAATCCGGAGTCTCGGTCCTGTAATTGTAATAGGCGTCGTGCGGCAGTTTCAGCACCCGGCCGTATCCAAAAGAGCCGTCAGCGAGGGGAATTCTCAAGAACGACCCTGGCTTGTAGAGGCGCGGCATCTGCTAATATCCTGTGTAAGGGTGAAGGAGGCCCCACCCCTCCGTGGCGGCGTCGTGAAATCGTCGGCCTCGCGGATTGTCCTTCGCCACGCCGCGGATGGCGTTCTCGGTGCGATAGGGCTCTCCGGTGTCAGCGCGGGCGCATCCCAGGGAATCAATCAACTGCTGCTCTCTGCCACGAATCCGCCAGTACGCGATGTCGTCGTATCTCTGGTCATAGTCGATGGCGCCCCCAACATCGAACCTATCCATTTCCGCATCGGTGAACGCAGCGTTCTTCGGCTCGGCGTTCTCATCCTCCATATGGTGATTTTTATCGCGAAGGAGAACGGCCGCTATCGCTTGAAGCGCGAGGGACTGGGTGAGATCAACGATCATGCTGGTCCGCCCCGCGTAGTAGTGGTGAGTCGTCTTGTTGAGCTTCGTGTAGGTGACGTAGATGCGCCCCAGCCGTTTCTTGTCACCCTTGTCAGGGACTGACTTGGGCGCAGCGCTCGGAGGAGCCTGGGCCGGGTGTTGACCTTGGACCCAGCCCTTCACATCGCCGAAGTGCGTGCCGTAATACTTGTCCGCGATGTCGATGGGAGTCTTCTCCCCATTCGCGGAGGCCTTGGCCGTCAGGCATACCAGCAGGCCGCTGCCGACCGCCGCCACCACCGCGCCTCCCACCACCACCACCTCTCCCGCCGCGCCGCCAGCCCCGGCCTCCACACCTGGGCCGCCCTCGGGCACGAGCCGGAGCACACCGCGGGGGACCCCATCCCCCAGGCCCTCGCCCGATAGCCCCTGCAGGGGAGGTGCCGAGCGTGGAACGAGCGGTTCCACGGGAACAGACCCCGCTGGCGCCGTCACCAGCACCACCCGCCTCCCCGCTCGCGGGGCCTCCACCGCCTCCTTGCGCGCCCCGGCCGCACCATCACGGCGCGGGACATAGACACAGCGCTGAGGCTGCTCCGGGGCCTCTCGGACGCTCGGAGCCGTGCCGCTACACCCCACCAGCACCATGCACAGCAGCACTACCCACCCACGCGTCACGCAGCGACTCCAGGCGTTGGCACCCGTCGGCATGTATTCGAGCTTACAGGCACGCCGCGCGTTCATGCCAACGCCAAGCCCCGAGGCGGAGAACCTACGGTGGTCTTACCGGTAAGACCTGCGTAGGGGCTGGCGCCGCCCGGGCTCTCCCGGCCACGCGGTACAGCCGGGAGCGCGGATGGCAGGCTCACCGCCTGGCTCTTATGCGCTCCGGGTTTGGTCCAAATTGGGGTGCGCCGTGAAAGGTGCACTGTCACCTGCGGGTGAAAGTCCCGCCCGAGGAATTGTCGATGCACTGGTCTTCAAGAAGACCGGCAGCCGGTACCTGGGAGCCCGACCCTCGAAGAAGGCAATGAGCACAGTCTGATTCATACCGAGCTTCATGGCGGGGGCGTGGGGCTGGAGTTGGGCTGGCGTCCGTGTGGCAGGACCGGCATGTAACACTTGTTCTTGAACATGCTGCCCATGTAGCCGCCGAGCGTCATTGCCTCGCAGGTCTCCCGGTCCAGAGGAGTCTCTATCCAGCAGCCTCCGTTGAGGACCACCTCTTTCTTGTGAGGGCAGCGTCCTTTGGAATCAGGCCGAATCTGATCTGGGAGCGGCGTGGGCAGTGGGTCCTCCGCCAGGCCTTTTGGCTCCTGGAGGGGAGGGGAGGCTCTCGTGGACGTGGACACGGCTGCATGACCGAGCCCCGCCGTCTCCGCGTCCGTGTGGCCCGCTGCCGCTGTCTGGGTTTGCGCGAGGGAGGGCGGGCCCCCAATCCGTTGCGTCCCCACCCACCACGCTCCCAAGGCCAGGACCGCCACCGCCGCCAGGAGGCCTGGGGGCTCATCTCGGAGGATGAAGAGGCCGGCTGATCCGACTGGCCAGGAGCGCCACCGCCGCCAGGGCGAGGCGCGGTGCTGGAGCGGCTGAGCCCCCGGGTGCGCGTCGGGCCCTGGCACAGCGTACAATCCGGGGCAGTGCGCTCCATCGCCGGAGCGCTCAAGGCACGCGAGGGCTGCGATGAAGTGCAAGGTTTGCCAGATGCCGCTGAACCACAAGGGGCAGTGCCTCAATGAGGAATGCTCCGAGTGCCCCAAGTGCGCCAAGCACCAGCTCCCGTTCAAGATTGGCAGCAAGTGCGCGAAGTGCCTCGAGGAAGATCGCAAGGCGAACGAAGAGAATGAACGCCTCGAGGCCGCCTTCCATGCGAACGCCCTCTTGAACTTCGGGACGCATGGCTCGGACTGGCTCAATGGCCAGGGGATCCGCCTCGACATGCCCGGCAACACGGGCAACGCGGGCGAGACCCAGCTCAGGGTCCTCGCGCGGGACTACCCCTGGACGAAGCTGGAGGGGGAGGATCGCTTCAAGAAGGTCCGGTTCACCTACACGCAGCAGCACAAGACGGCGCGCTTCGATCTCGACGCCAACGGCCCCAAGAAGTGCTTCTTCCTTCCGTGGCGCTCGGACTGCTTCTTCTCCATGAAGCTGGGCCCCGCGGCTGATCTCTTCATCACCGCCGCCATGAACGGGTGCTGCGTCATGATCGCCGGCCCCCGGGCGACCCCCACGGTGTTCCACGTGAACTTCAAGGAGGTCATCCCCGACGTGAACTCCTCGGACCTGGGGACGATCAAGCAGCAGCAGAACCCGGAGTACACCCGGCAGTACAGCGCCGCGCTCAAGCTGCTCCAGCAGCGCGGGCTGCTCGGCGAGGATGTGACGATCTTCGATCCCGCGTTCTACATGGCCCTCAACGCCAGCAATCGGGGCGTGGTCTGGGGCGTACGCGATGGCTCGAACAACTGGACCTTCTACTACCAGATGGATGTGGTGACGGAGACGCAGGAGGCCTGGAAGTGGCCGGTCCTCGGCGTCGAGTGGGGCAAGAAGGGGGACTGGACGGGCGTGAAGCCCAAGAAGCAGGTCTCCCTCTCCAACCAGCTCTGGCCCGAGCGGAAGGATCCCTGAGCGGCACGAGGCCACGCCGCTCCCTCTGAGCACGCCCGCTCGCTGGCGCTGGGGAGCTACTCCTTCATGCGGACGTTGAGCTCCAGCTTCCAGCGCCCCGCGCCGTTCTTCTCCAGGCAGCGCAGCTCCAGGGTGCCCACCTCTGTTACAGCCGCCTGGAGGTTCACCGGCGTCAGGTCCCCGTAAGGCTGAGGCTGGCCCGGCAGCGTCGTCTCGATGGGCGCCAGCTCCTCCAGATCCTCCCGGCCGGCCACGTCATCGATCATATTGCCGACCTTGTCGTCGCGGCGGACGGACGAGGCGAAGAAGCGGAACTGCGTGGGCTCGCCGGTGACGAGGCCGAACTCCTGCGGAGGCACATCCGCCTGGGTGCCTTCCTCCATGCCGAAGGGCGCCACGCACAGCGCCTTCACCGGGGGCTCCATGCCGGGCACCGCGGGCATCGCCGTCTCCACGCCCACGTAGTAGGCGCGAGCCGTGCCGCCGCGGATGCGCAGCCCGTGGCCCTGGCGCACCCAGCCGTAGTACGCCGCGCCGCGCGCCACCGAGAGATCCAGATCTGCCCCCTCCAGCTCCTTGGCGGGCTCGCCCCCATCCGCGCGCAGCCAGCCGTTGAGCACCTCCATCACGCGGGCCTTCAGCGGGCCGGCCTTGAAGACGCCTCCGTTGAAGAGCACGGCGGTGGGGTGGAGGAAGGACTTGCCGCTCACGTTCACCGGCGCATCCGGAGAGGACGCGAGCGCCTGGGCCTGCCGCGTGAGGAAGGCGGCCAGGTGCCGGCTCACTCCCGGATCCTGCGCGTACGGCAGCGCCATCTGCGCCAGGCCCGTGCGCCGAGCCGTGCGCGGCAGCTCCGTCACCGGCGTGCTCGGGAAGAAGCCATCGGTGAGCAGCGTGTCCAGCTCCTCGCGGGACAGCTCCGTGCGCAGCGTGCCGCCAATGAGCGACGAGCCGCGCCCCGGAATGGAGATGGGCGCCCGCGCCATCTTCGGATCGCCGTACAGCGTCTCCTTGGCATGGCGGCAGCCATAGGTGAGCGCGTTGAACTGCCACGGATCCAGCTTCTTGCCCTCGGCGGCCATGCGCTGGTTCAGCGTGTGCGCCAGCGCCAGATCCATGTTGTCGCCACCCAGCAGGATGTGGTCGCCCACGGCCACGCGGACCAGCTCCACCTCGCCGCCGCGCTCGCGCACGGTGATGACGGAGAAGTCCGAGGTGCCGCCGCCCACGTCCACCACGAGGATGACTTCGCCGGGCTTCATCTTCTTGCGGAACCCCTCGCCCTGGGCCTCCAGCCACGCGTAGAGCGCGGCCTGCGGCTCCTCCAGCAGCGTGAGGTTGGGGATGCCCGCGGCCTGGGCGGCCTCCAGCGTCAGCTCGCGCGCCGCCGCGTCGAACGAGGCGGGCACGGTGATGATCACATCCTGCTGGGCCAGCGCGTTGCCGGCCTCCTCGCGCGTGCGGGCGAAGGTGTGGTCCCACGCCTCGCGCATGTGGCGCAGGTAGCGCGCGGAGGCCTCCAGCGGCGACACCCGCTGCACCTCGGGCGGGGCCTGCCACGGCAGCATCGCCGAGCGCCTGTCCACGCCCGGGTGGCTCAACCAGCTCTTCGCCGAGGACACCAGCCGCGTGGGCACCTTGGCGCCATGCGAGCGGGCAAACTCGCCCACGAACGCGCTCGCGTCCGGCTTCCACGGCAGCCCCAGGCTGCCCGCGGGGAACTCCTGCTCGCTGGGCAGGTAGAGGAAGGAGGGCAGCAGCGGGCGGGCCTCCACCGTGCCCGGCGCCGTCAGCTGCGCGATGGGCAGCATGGACTGGGCCGAGCCCCGGGGCTTGCCCTCCTCGAGGTTGAAGTACGACACCGCGCAGTGCGTGGTGCCCAGATCAATGCCGATCGCGTAGCGGGCCATGGGCGGCTTTGCCTCCTGGGCAGGACTCAGGTCAGCTCGACTTCAGCGGGGGCCAGCACGCGCGGATCCAACGCCGGGCTGACCGAGGGGAACTTCACCTCCGTCGTCACCCACCCGTGGTGCTTGAGTGAGCCGGAGAACGGTGGCTGGCCGGCGACGTTGCCCGTGAGGCGGATGCGCTGCGCGTCGAAGCCGGCCGGCACGGAGACGGTGGCGCCCTCGGACTCGGGGAGGATGGGCTTGAGCGCCAGGTACTGCTGCACCACCTTGCGGCAGCCCTCGTGGACGATGCGCGCCGCGGCGCCCACATCCGCGTCCGGGAACCCGGCCACGTTCTCTTGGAGGAAGTCCACCAGCCGGCCCTCGCGCTGCAGCATGGACAACAGGAGCAGCGCCGAGGCGTGCTCGCGCTCGGGGGGCAGGGCGGGCGGAGGCTCGGGCTTGGGCTCCGGCTTGGGGGCGGGCAGCGAGGGCGCGCCGGCCTTCAGCGAGCCCGCGTCATAGGCCTGGCTCAGCGGGTGGACGGCCTGCGCGAAGGGGCGGGAGACGAGCACGCGCCAGAAGCACAGGAACGCCAACCAGAGCCGGGCGAAGAACGAAAGCGAGGGCTGTTCGGTCATCGGCTCCGGATAACAAAGCCGGGGGCCTTTGCAATTCGCTTGTGGCCCAAATGCAAAGGGCCTCACTGTCTCCAGTGAGGCCCTCTGTCACTTCCTGGTGGAGGTGACCGGGATCGAACCGGTGACCTTCGCATTGCGAACGCGACGCTCTCCCAACTGAGCTACACCCCCACAACTGACTGGCCTGCTTGCGGCGCTTCGGCCCATTTGGGGTCCGCCGAAGTGGAACGGGCAGATACCGGACCCCTGTGAGGCTGTCAAGCGAGAGCGCGGAAACGGATCCATCCCATTTGACGCGCAGCGTACTGGGTGTCATAAAAACCCTCCTTCTCAGGCGCATCTTCCGGAAATGTCTACCTCTCCCATGAAGACGTTGAGCCCGGCCGAGCTTGCAAAGCTCGAGCACGCGTTCGCCGCTGACCCGTCATCCGAAGCATACAAGCCGCTGGCCGAGGCCTACCTCGGCATGGGCCGCTTCATGGAGGCGATGGTCGTCTGCAAGAAGGGCGTCAAGGCGCACCCGAACGCGGCCGATCCCCGCCTCCTGCTGGCCCGCGTCTACCTCCAGCAGGGCAAGGACAAGAAGGCCCTCGAGGAGGCGCTCGGCGCCCTCCAGGTGCAGCCCGCCGACAAGTCCTCGCTGCGCATGGTCGGCATGCTGCAGCTCAAGACGGGCGAGGCCGAGCCCGGCAAGGCCAACCTCCTGAAGGCCTTCGAGGCGGATCCGACCGACTCGGAGACGCTGGCCTTCATGCAGCAGTACAAGGTGGAGCAGCCCAAGCCCGCCGCGCCCCCGCCCGCTCCGGCCCCTGTCGCCGCGCCCGTGGCCGCCCCTGTCGCCGCGCCGGTGGCTCCCACGGCTCCCGTGCAGCAGCCGCCTGTCGCCGCCGCGCCCACGCTGACGGCGGTGGCCAGCCCGAACCCCGCGCCCGTGGCCAGGCGCCCCTCGGCCACTGGGACGCCCGCGGTTCGCCCGGTTGCCACGGGCGCTCAGCCCGGCGCGGCGAACCAGCCGCGCCCCGTGGTTCGCCGTCCGGCCGTCGTCGAGGAGCTGGAGGACGACGACGACGAGGTCAGCCCGAAGCGCCGCGCGAAGCAGAGCCCCACCAGCAAGTACATCACGCTGGGCATCGCCGTCTTCGCGGTGTTCTCCGTCGTCGGCTATGCCTGGTACTCGAACCACACCAAGAAGCTCAACCACGAGTTCAAGAAGCACCTGGACGCGGCCACCGAGCAGCTCAAGCACGACTCGTTCGACTCCTACAAGAAGGCGTGCGAGGAGGCTGACAAGGCGCTCGAGGTGTACTCGGACTCCACCGCGGCGCATGGCTACCTGGCCTATGCCTGGGCCATCCGCTGGGGCGAGCACGGCGGCGGCGATGACGCGCGCCACAAGGCCGAGGAGCACCTGGTCGCGGCCCAGAAGGGCGGCGAGATCAGCTCGCACCTGTACGCCGCGGAGGCGCTGATCAAGACCTACGGCGGCAAGGGCAAGGAGGCCCTGGGCCAGCTCGAGGAGCGCGTGAAGGCCTTCGACGCGCAGGGCAAGTCCAGCTCGCTGCTGTACCTCACGCTGGGCCTGATCCAGATGAACGCGGGCGACCTGGAGCACGCCCGCGACAACCTGGACAAGGCGCACACCCTGGCGCCGGATGATCCGCGCATCTACGCCGGCCTGGGCGCGGTGTACCGCCGGCTCGGCCAGGACGGCACCGCGTTCCAGCAGTACGACTTCGCGCTGCGCTACGAGAAGGACCACCCCGAGTCCCTGCTCGGCAAGTCGCTGCTCATCCTCAACCAGGACACGCCGGGCCTGGATCTCTACGAGCTGGCCGCGAAGATGCTCAAGAAGCTGCTGGACACGGATCCGCCGCCCTCGCCGCGGCAGCTGGCCGCCGCGCAGCTGGCCCGCTCGCTGTTGATCAGCCGCGTCTCGCTGGCGATGGATGCGCTCAAGCCGGACATCCAGGCCAAGCTCACCGAGGCCACGGGCGTGCCCGCGGAGAAGGACAAGGCGCGCGCGCTGATGCTCAAGGCCGAGCAGGAGGGCTTCGCGCTGGACAAGACCAACCCCGAGCTGCTGCTGATCAAGGGCCGCCGGCTGATGCTGGAGGGCCAGCCGGATCAGGCCGCCTCCACCATCCGCGAGGCCATCAAGCTGGACAGCACCCGGGCCCAGTCCTACGTGGAGCTGGCCAAGGCGCTCATGACCAAGCAGGGCGGCGAGAAGGAGGCCGCCGACGCGCTCACCACCGCCCTGAAGACCATGGGCGACAGCCCCAAGCTGGTGGTGATGCTGGGTGACGCCCTGCGCCGCCAGAACAAGCTGGACGAGGCGCTGACCCAGTACCAGCGCGCGGTGAAGGACCCCAAGGCGAAGAACCCCGAGGCCCGGCTGGCCATGGGCACCATCTACCGGGAGCGCTCGGACTGGGACAAGGCCAAGGAGCAGCTGGACAAGGCCGTGCAGGAGTTCATCGGCCAGCCGGACCGCGCCGCGCTGGCGCTCACGGAGCTGGGCCGCGTGTACCAGGGCAAGGGCGACACGGCCAAGGCCGAGGAGTACTTCCAGAAGGCCATCGACTCGGACGGCAACTACAGCCCGGCCTACTACTTCTACGCCACCATGCTCAGCAAGGACAGCAAGCAGCGCGACAAGGTCCGCATGCTGTCTCAGGAGTACCTGAAGATCGAGCCCAAGGGCGAGCACGCCCCCGAGCTGCAACGCCTGGCGTCGGGTGGATAGCGCTGGCGGTGCCTGAGTTTGTCGAGCCCCACCCTGGAGTCTGTGTGAGCGCGCGAGCCGTGTCCTTATCGAACACCGCGACGGATCTGCTGTCCCTCACCAAGCCTCGGCTGTCGAGCCTGGTGCTGGCCACCACCGCGGGGAGCATCTGGCTGGCCCCGGGCGAGCTGCCCATGGCCCGCGCCCTGGTGACGATGCTGGCCACCGCCGGCACCGTGGCCGCCGCCAACACCCTCAACTGCTACCTCGAGCGGCAGAGCGACCGCTTCATGGCGCGCACGCGCAACCGGCCGCTGCCCTCCGGGCGCATGGATCCGAGCGTGGCGCTGTGGTTCGGCCTGTCGCTGGCGGCCGTGTCGCTGCCCGCGCTGGCCCTGGGCGCCAACCTGCTCACCGCGGGCCTGGGGCTGCTGGCCTTCCTGAGCTACGTGCTGGTGTACACGCCGCTCAAGTCGCGCACGTCCGCGGCCATGCTGGTGGGCGCTGTGCCCGGGGCGCTGCCGCCGCTGATGGGGTGGACGGCCGTCACCGGGCAGGTGGACACCGGCGGCTTTGTCCTCTTCTCCATCCTGTTCCTGTGGCAGATCCCCCACTTCCTGGCCATCTCGCTGTTCCGCAAGGAGGAGTACGCCGCGGCGGGGCTCAAGTCGGTGCCGCTGGAGCGCGGGGACGAGTCCAGCCGGGCGCAGCTCGTCCTCTACCTGGTGGCGCTGGTGCCGATGACGCTGCTGCCGTACCAGCTCCATATCGCCGGGGCGTGGTACCTGGTGGTGGCCGCGGTGCTCGGGCTGTGCTTCCTGAGCATGGGGGCGTGGGGCTTCTTCCGGCAGCTCGGGAAGCCCTGGGCCCGACAGACGTTCTTCTTCTCGTTGCTGTACCTCACGGGCCTCTTCGTCGCGCTGATGCTCGACAGTGGCGCGCGTCTCTAGCCTTCGCTGTCTGCCAAGGGAGATCCTCCATGAAGCTGCGCACGTTCGGCCTCGCCCTGTTCGGGGTGGCTGGGTTGGTGAGCCTGTCCGCCTGCAAGAAGGATGAGGCGGCGCCCGCGCCCTCCACTCCCACCGCCACGGAGCAGGCCAAGCCGACGGCCGCCGCGCCGGCTCAGACTCCGCCCGCTCCCGTCGGGCACAGCACCATCCACGGCGTGGTGAAGTTCACCGGCGCGGCTCCGGCCGGGGCCGACATCGCCCCGCCCTCGGATCCGGCCTGCGAGGGCATGGCGCTGAAGGATCAGCCGGTGATGGCGAAGGACGGCAAGCTGCAGAACGTGCTGGTGCGCGTGAAGGGCCCGGTGGCAGGGGCTCCTGCCGCCAGTCAGTCCAGCCCGCCTGTCGTCGTGGATCAGCTCAAGTGCACGTACACGCCGCGCGTGATGGGCGCCCAGGCGGGCCAGCCGATCCAGGTGAGGAACAGCGATCAGACGCTGCACAACGTGCGCGCCATGGCGGGCGGCAAGCCCCTGTTCAACATGGCGCAGCCGCCCTCGATGCCGCCGGTGTCGAAGGCCACGCCGCCGGACGTGGAGATGATCCAGCTCAAGTGCGACGTGCACCCGTGGATGAAGGCCTTCGTGGTGGTGAGCCAGCACCCGTACTTCTCCACCACGGGCGACGATGGCGCCTTCTCCATCTCGGGCCTGCCGGCCGGCACGTACACGCTCGAGGCGTGGCACGAGACGCTCGGGACGAAGACGGCCCAGGTGACGGTGAAGGACGGCGAGACCGCCGAGGCCTCCTTCGAGTTCAACGGCTCCGACAAGGGCTAGTTCCACGAGTGTGAGCTCGGGCAACGGGCACCCTGAAGCCCTGCCGCTCCCTCCCATGGGAGAGGGCAGGGGACTGGCTCGGGTCCGCTGGCTGTACCTGCGCGGGCTCGGGCTCATCTTCTGCCTCGCCTTTGCTTCGCTCCTGCCTCAGCTCTCGGGGTTGATGGGGCCCGAGGGGCTGGAGCCCGCGGCGGCGTGGCTCGACTGGGCCCGGGAGCAGCTGGGCTCCCAGCGCTTCCTCCGCCTGCCGACGCTGCTGTGGCTGTTCGGCGCGGGGAAGGGCGCCCTCTGGGGCGTGGGCCTCGCCGGGCTGGCCTGTGGCGCGCTGCTCGTGGCGAACGTGGCGCCGCGCTGGGCCCTGGTGGGCGCGTGGGCCTGCTACCTGTCGCTCACCGTCGTGGGCGGCGACTTCCTCAGCTTCCAGTGGGATGTACTGCTGCTGGAGGCCGCGCTCGTCTCCCTGCCGCTCACGCCTGGGCACCTGCTGCCGCGTGGGAGCGGGCCCGAGCCTCGGCGGGGAGCCATCCTCCTTGTCCGGTTCCTGCTGTTCCGGCTGATGGTCATGTCGGGACTGGTGAAGCTCGCCAGTGGAGACTCGACGTGGCGCAACCTCACGGCGCTCGAGTTCCACTACTGGAGCCAGCCGCTCCCCAACGTCATCGCGTACTTCGTCTCGCATCTGCCCGCGACGCTCCACCACGCGAGCGTGGCGGTGATGTTCGCCATCGAGCTGGGGGCGCCGTTCCTCCTCTTCGGGCCGAGGCGGCTGCGGCTCGTGGGCGCGGGGGCGCTCGTGGCCCTGCAGGTGGGCATCCTCACCACGGGGAACTACGGGTTCTTCAACTTCCTGACGATCGTGCTGTGCCTCTCCGCGCTGGATGACGGAGTGCTGACGCGCTGGAGGCTCTTCCAGCGGCTGTCTCCCGAGGCGGCTCCGGCGGTACGCCAGCCTCGTGCGGGGACGGCGGCGTTCGGGGTCTTCGCGGCCGTGTACGCCATCCTCGGGCTGGCTCAAGACGCGGAACGGCTGAGCCATACCCCGCTGCCCTCACCGGTGAGCTGGACGCTCGGCCAGATCGCGGGCCTGCGCAGCATCAACACCTACGGTCTCTTCGCGGTGATGACGACGGAGCGCCAGGAGATCGTCCTCGAAGGCAGCGCTGACGGACAGACGTGGCGCGAGTACCTCCTGCGCTGGCGCCCCGGCCCCGTGAACGAGGCCCCGCGCTTCGTGGCGCCCCATCAGCCACGGCTCGACTGGCAGATGTGGTTCGCCTCGTTGTCCCGCTGCGAGGACAACCCGTGGCTGCTCCGGCTCCAGGAGCAGCTCCTGCAAGGCGCCCCGAACGCGCGAGGCTTCTTCCGAGAGGAGCCGTTCCCGGAGACTCCGCCGCGCTTCGTGCGCACGCGCCTCTTCGACTACCGCTTCACGGACCTCTCCGAGTGGAAGGCCCCGGGCGCGTACTGGACTCGGCGCGAGGTGGGGCCGTACTGCCCACCGCTCACGCTCGAGGCAGGCCAGCTGCGGCGGGCGGACCTGCCCGCTGAACGCTGAAGCCCACGCGGGCCCCGCCGCCGGGACGGTTCTCCGCGAAGGTCTCGCCGCCGTGGGCCTTGGCGATCCGCTGCACCAGCGCCAGCCCGAGCCCGAGCGAGCCTGCCTCACGCGCCTCGCCGCCGCGGTCCTTCCGATAGAAGGGCTCGAAGATGCGCGTCTCCTCGCCGGGGAGCAGGCCCGGGCCGCGGTCGTCCACGCAGAAGGCCAGACGGCCATCGCGCTCGAGAATCCGCAGCGCCTCGGCGCCCTGTCCGTGCTTGCGCGCATTCTCCAGGAGGTTGGCGAGCGCCCGGCCCAGCAGCGTCGCATCGGCCACCAGGGAGGTGTCCGCGGCCTCGACCGAGAGCAGCTCCGCGGAGAGCCCGGTCCGCTCCAGCGCGCGGATCGTCAGCTCCGTGGCTTCGAGCGGGCTGGGCGTCACCTGGCCGAAGTCCAGGCGGGAGCTGGCGAGCAGCTCGCCCACCAGCGCATCCAGCTCGATCACCTCGCGGTCCACGTTGTCGAGCGTCTTCGGATCTCCGCCGCCGTCCCGGAGGATCTCCGTGAGGACGCGCATGCGCGCCAGCGGGGTGCGCAGCTCGTGGGACACGGCGGCGAGCAGCTCGCGCTGGTCCGCCATCTGGCGCTCGATGCGGGCGGCCATGTCGTTGAAGGCCTCGGCGAGCAGGCCCATCTCGCCCGTGGCATCCCAGCGGAGGTTGACGCGCGTCTCCAGCTTGCCCTCGCCGAGCGCGGAGGCCGCGCGGGCCAGCTCGTCCATGGGCCGGGTGAGCCTCCGGGCGATGCCACCCGAGAGCATCCACAGCATGGCGCCCGCCAGCAGCAGGGGCGGGATTCCGCGCCAGGGAGTCCGGGAGTGGGCGCTCCAGGGGCAGGCCTGAACCGAGCCCAGCACGATCCCCTCCTTCACCACGGGCACGGTGAAGTCCGGCGCCTCGCAGGCGTTACCGGCGCGGACCAGCAGCGCTCCGGCCGCGTCGTGCAGCTCCACATCCACGTCCAGGTCGCGGGAGATACCCCGGACGAGCTCCTCCCGCCGCTGAGGCGAGTCCCAGACCTCGGCGAAGCGGTTGCTGGTGAAGTTGCGGGCCTTGTCCATCTGCTGGCGCCAGGCCGAGCCGCCCATGAGGTTCATCACCGTGGCGACGACGATCCCCGTGACGAGGATGGAGAGCCCGAACCAGAGGAAGATCCGGCGGTGCAGGTGGGCGAAGATGTAGCGCCCCATGCGCGTCGTCCGCCACTGGTGGGCGTACTGCCAGCGGCCGTGGGCCCGGGCCATGTGCTCAGGGTGCCAGCGGTGATGCCGGCGGCTCCGGCTCCAGGGAGGGAAGCGCCGAACGTCCTCGGGCTGGGGCCCCTGCGGCTGGGGATCCTGCGACTCGGGGGCGGGAGGGCCAGGGGGGCGCATCACGCACCCTCTTTGGCGAAGACGTAGCCCACGCCGCGCACCGTCTTGATGAGCTTGCCGCCTTCGTCCCCGAGCTTCTGCCGCAAGTGGGAGATGTGCACGTCCACGGTGCGCTCGCCCACCACGGTGTCACTGCGGCCCGCCTCGCCCAGCAGGGCGTCTCGGGGAATCACTCGGCCCGCGCGCCGCATCAGCGCCACGAGCAGATCGAACTCCAGGCCGGTCAGCTCCACCGCCCGGCCATTGACCCGCACCTCGCGGCCGGACACGTCGATGGAGATGCCGCTGGACTCCAGCCGGTCCGCCACCGCGGTGGGCTGCGCGCGCCGGAGCACGGCCCGCAGCCGCGCCAGCAGCTCGCGCGGGCTGAAGGGCTTGGCCAGGTAGTCGTCCGCGCCCAGCTCCAGGCCCACCACTCGGTCGGTCTCGTCGCCTCGGGCGGTGAGCATGAGGATGGGAACCTGCCGCTTGGCGCGGATGCGCTTGCACACCTCCAGGCCGTCCATGCCCGGCATCATCACGTCGAGCAGCACCGCGTCGTAGGCGTTGGCCTCCAGCGCGGCCAGCCCGCGTCCTCCATCCGGCGCGTGGGCCACGGTGATCCCGTTCTGCCCCAGGTACTGCGCGAGCAGCTCGTACATCCGGGTGTCATCGTCGATGAGGAGGACGCGGGTCGCCATGGCGGACTCAGGACTCTAGCGCGCGGCGGGAGGAGGGGGAGCCTCGGCGTTGTTGGCGGGAGCCGGCGCCTCGGGGCGCGAGGGCACCGGCGCCTCGAGGCGCGAGGGCGCGGGAGCCACGGTGCTGGCGGGGCAGGGCGCGCATGTCTGGGCGGCGCGCTCCTCCATCCAGGCGCGGCGGCACTGCGAGTGGTGGCTCAGGCTGGCGAACCCGGAGGCGTAGCCCCCGACGGTCCCCAGGGCGAACAGCACAGCAAGGAAGCGAAAGCGTCGCATGGTGGTATCTCCTGGAAGTTTCCGTGTTCAGGGCCCATCAGCAGTGCCGGTGCCC
The DNA here is from genome assembly GCF_045802625.1 of Hyalangium sp. Classification (NCBI taxonomy): domain Bacteria; kingdom Pseudomonadati; phylum Myxococcota; class Myxococcia; order Myxococcales; family Archangiaceae; genus Hyalangium; species Hyalangium sp. The sequence continues at coordinate 38,999 of NZ_JBJMQP010000032.1, forward strand.
GCCGCCCCAGCCGCAGCCGCCGTGGCCGCGGTAGCCGTAGCCCCAGCCGTGCTCGATCAGGTCCGCCAGCTCGCGGCGCTGGCGCGGATCCAGCGCCTCGTGGATCTGCGACATCGAGGTGCGCAGCGTCTCGCGCAGCTGGGCGATCAGCGCGTCATGCTTCTCGTGCAGCTCGCGCAGCGAGTTGGCATCGAACTGCTCGCCGCGCAGCGCCCGGGCCACGGTGGCGCGGCTGGCGCTGAACTCGTCGCGCATCTTCTCGAAGGTCTCGCTCAGCTCATCCGCCGCCTTGACGAACACCTTCTCCTGGCCGGGCGAGGTGTCCAGCCGCTCGAACAGCCAGCGCATGCGGCCGCGCCAGCTCCAGCGCCCGCCGCCGCGGCCCCCGCGGCCTCCGCGCCCGTGGTAGTGGTGCCAGCGCGCGCGGCGCAGCGTGAAGATGAGGCCAGCCAGGCAAGCGGTTCCAAAGAAGAATCCAAACATGGTCCTGCTCCTTGAGGGACCGGGCGGCAGAGCGTCCGGGTATCGCGTTGTGTGGAGCAGAAGGTAGAGAGCGGGTGTAAAGCCCGTGCCCCCACCCGCGTGAAGAAGTGTGAAGCCCGGCGGGGAGGGTCCCCCTGGAATCCTTTGGGGACCGAAAGGGTTACATTTGCGGCGCTCCGGTGATACAGGGGCGGTGCTGGAGCGATGTCCGCTCTGGCAACGGGCGGGCTGGCACTGTCGGCCGTCACTTAGCGGAAAGAAGAAGAGCAATGGCTACTGGTACTGTGAAGTGGTTCAATGATGCCAAGGGGTTCGGTTTCATCGCGCAGGAGGGTGGAGAGGATGTGTTCTGCCACCACACCGCCATCCAATCGGACGGGTTCCGGACGCTGGCCGAGGGCCAGAAGGTGGAGTTCGACGTGAAGCGCGGCCCCAAGGGCCTTCAGGCAGAGAACGTTCGCGTTATCGGCTAACGCACATCATTCATCTCGCCAGACCGAGGCCTGGCCCTTTATGAGGGGCTGGGCCTTTTGTTTTCCGTCCCCAGTTCGTATCGCTGTGTAAGGAGGGTACCGTGCCACAACACCCGGGAATGTCGAAACGCCAGAAAGAACTGGCGCGCAAAGAGAAGAACAAGGAGAAGGACGTCCGCCGCGACCAGCGCAAGAAGGAGAAGGCGGAGAAAGCCAGTCAGCCGGGCCAGGACGGCGTGGATCCGGACATCGCCGGAATCGTCCCCGGCCCGCAGCCGCCGCTCGAGGGCTACTGAGGCGGCCGCTGTCGCGGCACTGAAGTCGCAGCACCCCCTGTAGGCTGAGGTCGAGCCCCTGCTTCCCTCCTTTGGGAGGGGGCAGCCGGGCTCCCTCGGGTGTGTCCCACCTCGCTCCTTCCTTACCTTCCCTCAGAGACGTTCAGCGGTGAACACCGCGAACCGGAGGAGACCAGGCATGGGCGACACCAGCGTCAAGAAAGTCGAAGCGCGCCACTCCCCTCGAGGGGAGATGGGGCAGAAGTACCTGGCCTCAGGTGTCCGCGTGGCCATGCGGCTGTGGGAAGAGGAACAGCCGGGAGAGCCGGCTCCGGCCATGGTGCGGGACTACGAGACGGTGGGCTACGTGGTGAAGGGCCGCGCCGAGCTGCACCTGGAAGGGCAGGTCCTGCTGCTGAACCCCGGGGACTCGTGGCTCGTGCCGCGCGGGGCCAGCCACACGTACAAGATCCTCGAGCCCTTCACCGCGGTGGAGGCCACCAGCCCGCCAGCGGCCGTGCACGGCCGTGACGAGACGGTGCAGAAGGGGCCGGCGCGGGCCTGAGAGCCGGCGCCCGCCGGAGACGTGAGACGCGGCGAGTGGGCCCTGGCCTGGCACCAGGGCCCATGAGGCGGACAGGCGCCTCGCGCTCAGCGGTTCGCGAGCGAGGTGCGGATCTGTCTGCGGAGCTCGAACTGGATCTCCGTGGCGCTGGAGCCCTGGTCGCGCAGCTGCTGCGCGAGCTTGAGCCACTCGGCCTTCTCCCGGTTGGAGGTCGGCCTGTACTGGTTCTCGAGCACGTAGCGGAAGGACTCCTCCACCAGCCGGTTGAGCGTGGGATCGCTGGTGTTGTCCAGGCCGTCCTTGCCCAGGCGGATCTGGCGGCGCAGCTCGAACTTGATGTCGGTGGCGCTGCTGCCGTTGGCGGCCAAGTCCTGAGCGACCTTGAGCCACTTCTGGCTCTCGGCGCCGTTGGGCAGGTGGTTGGGGTCCTCGTAGACGTACTGGAAGGACTCCTTCACCAGCCGGTTCAGCGTGGGATCGCTGGTGTTGTCCAGGCCGTCCTTGCCCAAGCGGATCTGCCGACGCAGCTCGAACTTGATGTCGGTGGCGCTCATGCCACCGGCGGCCAGGTCCTGGGCGACCTTGAGCCACTTCTGGCTCTCGGCGCCGTTGGGCAGGTGGTTGGGGTCCTCGTAGACGTACTGGAAGGACTCCTTCACCAGCCGGTTCAGCGTGGGATCGC